>CAITIF010000001.1 GCA_903892365.1 uncultured Pirellula sp.
AGGGGATTCAAACGCTAAGTACATCGTGGACGACAACGGCAAAAATGGACCTCTAGAACAAGCATCTAGCTTTGTGATCTTGGGAGATTTGAATTCAGACCCAATTGACGGAAGCGGTATATCGCAAGGCATCATCGAACTGCTCGCGTCCAAACGAGTTGCTTCGAAAACGATCCCTTCAAGCCAAGGGGCGGTCGAAGCCAACGCGAAGCAAGGGCAAGCGAACCTGAAACAAAAAGGGAATCCAGAACAAGACACAGCCGATTTCAATGATAAATCGACTGGAAACCTACGTGTTGATTTCGCGCTGCCGTCTAGCGATTGCACTGTGATCAATTCCGGCGTGTTTTGGCCAACCGTTTCAGAACTGAGCGACGTTGATCGTGAACTGATTGAGGCTTCGGACCATCGACTTGTTTGGATCGATATCCGATTGCCATAGGCTGAATGGTCACGGCGGTGAAAGGGAATCGCGGGCCTTCGCTGCAATTCACGCGATTGATGGAGCCGTTTCGCGGCTAACGCCTGCGGCTCAAAATAACTGAGTTATGGACAGAGCCGTTTCGCGGCTAGCGCGTGCGGCTCACAATGACTGAGACGGGCGGCCGTCAAAATTGCTTGCACCATCCCTGAGGCTTCTGCTTTGTTTTGCCATGCAATGTCGTGAGCGGTTCCGTGCGCAACGCTTGTTCGTAGGATCGGCAGGCCCAGGGTGATATTGACGGCATCGAACATATCCAAAAGCTTCAGAGCAATATGGCCTTGATCGTGGTACATGGCCACCACGGCATCGAATGCACCCGCTGCCGCTTTCGGCATCAGAGTATCCACGGGCAACGGCCCAAAAGCATGGATACCGGCGGCGACAGCGTTGTGGACCGCCGGTGCAATCAACGTTTGTTCTTCATCCCCGAATCGCCCACCTTCGCCTCCATGAGGGTTCAACGCAGCGACTGCGATTCGTGGTCTATCAGAATTCCCCATCGCTGTACGTATCCGCAAAAAGGCGTTATGAGCCAGATGAATTTTGTCTTCAATAGCGGAAGTGGTCAGGTGGGAAAATACATCCCTTAGCGCCATGTGCAAAGTGACATGCACGACTCCCAACCCCGCTATGCCACCACGATGTCGAGCTCCCGACTGGGCATCGACCGAATTATCTCCATCGCGAGGCGGAAGGTACAACATCATCGCATAATCCTCGACTCCGCAAAGCGAGGCTAGCAGTTCGGTATGGCCGGGCCAATCGTGCCCAGCCTCGAGCAGCGCGACTTTATGGAGTGGAGCCGTTACCAGGGCTGACACATGGCCAGCAATTGCCAAGTGCGCAGCGGTGCATAGGCAATCAAAGGCGAGCTGTCCGCCGCGTCGGTCAATCTTGGGTTCAACGGCTTGGTCTGCTTCCTCGGATCCGGTTACCAAACAAGCGACGGTAACCCGGTCGTTCAGTTGAAAGCAAGGATTTTCAGGATTCCATTCGTCGATCGACTTCAATGCATTGACATCTATCTTCAGATGAGCGGACTCCGCAGCTAATCGCAATATCGAGGGGCGTCCGACTACCAGGAGGTCACAGTGAGCAGCTAGCTTCCTACTCGCGATCGCTTTGACAATGATTTCCGGACCGATCCCAGTCGGATCCCCTAGGGTAATCGCGATTCTTGGCTTCCTACCGGTAGACGTTCTTGCTTGCACGTTTTGCATCGGGTTCCGCATTAGAATTTTGGGACCGACTTCTTGGCTTGCTCAATCGCCTGCTCTAAAGCTTTCTTGGTAACTTTGTCGCGCCAAACATTAGCAACCTGGCCTTGGGAATCCACAACCAGAGTCGTTGGGTAGGAGAATCCACCTGTGGTCATCATCTTGCTGATTTCGGAACGGGTGTATTCCGCGGGATCGTGATAAACAGGCAGGTCGGGGACATCCGTTTTATTCAGGAACTGTTTCGTATAGAACGCGAGAGTTTCTTTGGTGTCATCGGATTTGTCGCTGCAGGCAATGCTTGCGATGATCACCGAGGGATCTTGCGCATATTTTTCTTGGATCGACACAATATCGGGATACTCTTCTCTACATGGTGGGCACCAGGCCCCCCAGAAATGAAGAACGGTGACCTTTCCAATCATTTCTTCTCGCGAGATTGGTTTATCCGAATACAAGAGCGGCTGGATATCCAATTCCGACACTGTCTGTCCGATGATTCTTGCTTTCTCACGACCAATGAACAAAAGTCCACAGAGCCCCGAAATCATAAACAGCCCGGCTGCCATCAGAGGAACGAATGCTGGAGTCGAACGCTTGGAGACGGGTTCAACGGGATTGTTGGATTCGCTTGTGGAGGGAGTTGGTTGATTCATCGCGCTTCGTATTCTAAAAAAATGTGGTATATCGAGCGGTATCCTAAGAGTATTGTAACGGTTTGCCAGACATTCGTCGTTGGCTTGAAGATTCTAAAAGACCTGCAAAAATACTGAAGTTCAACCATTCATCCGATTTTGAAGGGAATTTCCAGATCCACACCCTATCCGTCCGATTGTTCGCAGGCGCTCGCGAATTGATGAACCAAGACCATATCGAGGTAGTCTTGACCTTGCCTGCCAACGTGCAAGACTTGAAGCGTGCGATTACCGAGCAACATGAATCCCTGGTTTCATTTGTTTCCTTTGGACGAATTGCGATCAACAACGATTTTGTCTCGGAGGATACGATCATTCCCCCTGAGCAAAATGGTCTAATGGTCCTTGCATTGATTCCACCCGTAAGTGGTGGTTAGTCCGTGCTTAACCGCATTCTTTCAATCTTCGAAACCAAGAAACGTTTTTGCCATGCTCCACTCTGTCACACAACGAATTTTTGATTCGATCGATTCGCTTGTTTTGATTGACTCGCATTCGCACATCAACCCGCATTCCCCGGCTTCGTACTCGTTGGCCGACCTGCTTGGGTACCACTATTACACGGAATTGGCTCATTCTTCTGGAATGCCAAAGCATCGTATCGAAGAGCCCGGAATTTCGCCTCGAGAAAAAGTCGAACGTTTGTTCGACAGTTTGGGAAACATCGACAACACCGTCCAGTGGTCTTGGTTCATCGAGCTTGCCCAGTCTCTGTTTGGATTCCAAGGGGACAGGATCGACAAATCGAATTGGGAGACGGTATACGATTTGGCCGAGTCGAAAATGAACGAGCCAAATTGGGACGCTCAAGTTTTGTCGACCAGCAGAATCGAGAAGGTTTTCTTGACGAACGATTTTGACGATCCCTTGGAAGGGTTCGATACCAATTTGTATGTGCCCTGCCTTCGAACCGACGATTTGGTTTTTCACTTCGCTCAGGCAAGCGTTCAATCGAGACTTCAAAAAGCGACGGGCTGTTCCCTTGGAACTTCGGCGAGCGTTCGCCAATCACTAGAAGCCCTTTTCGAGCGATTCATTCAGCGAGGCGCGCGTGCATGCGCAATCTCACTTCCACCTGGGTTTGTTCCAAAATCCCATGTGTCGCACGGCAGTTCCGTTCAGATTGCTTTGGATGATTTGCTGCAGCGTGGCATGGATGCTTCGGAAGATCACAAGCAACTGATTGCGGAATGGATGTTTTGGAGCATCGCGGAACTTGCAGACGCGAACAACCTTCCCTTTGATTTGATGATCGGTGTCAACCGAAAGGTCTATCCATCGGGCGTTTATCAGGGGCAAGACCTGTACGACTCCCGATTGTCATTGATTCAATATGCAGGCCTGTTCAATGCTTTCCCGAAGTTGAAGTTTCCGATTTCCGTGCTTGCCTCGGTAACGAACCAGGAGCTTGTTGATTACGCTTGGATTTTCCCAAATGTGTTGACTCATGGCCACTGGTGGTACAGTAACACGCCCAATTACATTCGACACGATTTGCGAGGGCGACTGGAAGCGATCCCCAGAAACAAGCAGCTTGGTTATTATAGCGACGCTTACAAGCTGGAATTTATTCTGCCAAAATTCAAAATGTACAAACAAATTCTGGCCGAAGTTTTAGCCAGCGATTTTTGCCAAGCGAAAAAATGGTCGGAGGACCGCGCTATCGAGCTCGGCAAACAAGTATTGCGAGGAAACGTCGAATCGGTTTTCGGCATTTAGAACTGAAGTGGATTGACCCTAACATAAAAGAAACGAAGTACCGTGAAGAAGGTTGGACTGATTGGTTGGCGTGGAATGGTTGGATCTGTTCTTCTCAAGCGGATGGAGGAAGAGAACGATTTTGCCTGTTGCGAACCGCAATTCTTTTCGACCTCGAACGCAGGTGGAAAGGGTCCGGTCCTCGGCGGAAGGGAATCGGGAGCACTTGCGTCCGCGTCGGACCTAACCGCGCTCAGCAAAATGGACATACTGATCTCTTGCCAAGGAGGCGATTACACGGGGGAAATTTATCCCAAACTGCGAGCTCAAGGATGGAATGGCTACTGGATTGACGCAGCTTCCTCACTGAGGATGAAAGACGACGCGATCATCATTTTGGATCCCGTGAACGATCGAGTGATTCGGGAGGGAGTCGCTCGGGGGATTCGCACCTATGTCGGGGGCAACTGTACCGTTTCCCTGATGCTGATGGCATTGCACGGGCTTTTCCAAAATCAGTTGGTCGAATGGATGACCAGCATGACCTACCAAGCTGCCTCCGGAGCTGGCGCGCAAAACATGCGTGAACTTCTTTCGCAAATGGGAGTCGCTCACGCAAGCATCGCGAAAGAGCTACTTGATCCAGCCTCTGCCATTTTGGAGATTGATCGCAAGGTAGCAGCCACCCTTCGTTCCGAAGATTTCCCCACGGCAAACTTCGGCGCACCGCTGGCGGGCAGCCTGATTCCTTGGATTGACAAAGAAATGGGAGACGGCCAAAGCAAAGAAGAATGGAAAGGTAGAGCTGAAACCAACAAGATTCTGGGACTTGCACCGAATACCATTCCGATCGATGGCATCTGCGTTCGAATCGGTGCGATGCGCTGCCATAGCCAAGCCCTGACCATTAAACTCACCAAGGATGTGCCACTGGATGAGATCGTTGAGATGCTGGATCAAGCAAATCCCTGGTCCAAAGTGATACCCAACGAAAGAGCTGCGTCTGTAAAAGCGTTGACTCCGGCTGCCGTTACGGGCGGAATGGTCTGTCCGGTTGGGCGTTTGCGAAAAATGGATTTGGATTCGACACAGCACGGGAAGTATCTTTCAGCTTTTACAGTTGGAGACCAGCTTTTGTGGGGAGCAGCCGAGCCGCTGCGACGTATGATGAGAATTCTGATTGATTAACCAAAGAAGCGTTGAAACCATGTGTTGTTATGCCTTGTGCCTCAGTTGGGTGAGATTCTCTGTTCTCGTTACGCTGGGTTTGGTGCTAACCACATCGTGCAACCAAGCGAGCTTTGGGAAACAGCCCACCGGCCCGACTGTTCCGTCGACCATTATTCCTATCGAGTTTCCCTTGAGCTCGGCAGCCGAGATGAGGCTGACCGAATCGCTGGAACGGATTGCAATTACGGCGAATGGCTTAGATCGCCCGTTGGTTGTGCTTGAATTTACCAAGAGCAAGCAGGCTGAATTAGAAGCATCAGAAATCGGTCGTAACACCCCTTTCGAACGCGCGCTTGGCATTGCTCGCTGGCTGAGCGGACCGCGTGGAAGCCGAATTCGAAGCGTTGCTTATTTGCCAAAAACTATCTGCGGGCACGCGGTACTGGTCGCACTCAGCTGCGAGGAGATCGCAATCGCATCCGATGCAGAGATCGGTAAAGCTGGAATTGACGAGCCGTTGCAAGACTCGACCATTCGACAGGCCTATCTGGATGTCGCTGCCCGCCGCGGTGCATTTCCACCCGCAGCCGTACTTTCGCTGTTGGATTCCACGGAGTCCCTGGTTCGTGTCGAGTTTACCGACAAAAACAAACCCGTTGAGTACATCACACTCACCCAACTGACCGAACGGATTGCTCAGCAAGAGCGAACTGAAGATACGGCTGACGAAATCCAAATGGTGCCGACCAACCAGATGGCTTTTTTTAGCGGGCAAGAGCTTCGAAACTGGCGATGGATCGCACACACAGCAAACGACAAGGATCAACTCGAACAATCGCTAAAGCTGACTAAGCCAATGGTCAGTCAAGCGTTGTTCGAAGGAGAGCGAGTCGCAATTCGTACTCACCTAACGGGGATTATGTCAGGTAGGCAGGTTAATCGAAGCATTCGCGCCATCGAAGAAGGGCTGACTCGAGCCGAAGTCAATCTGATCTTGTTGGAGATCGATTCGTCGGGCGGTAACTTGGTGGAGAGTTTACGGCTCGCTCAGTATTTGGCAGAGATCCCTGCAGAACGGGCCGAAGTGGTTTGCTTCATCAGCGGCTCTGCCTTGGGTGACGCCGCTCTTATTCCGCTGGCTTGCGATACCATTCTGATGCAACCGAAGGCCATGCTAGGGGGAGCGGGCGAAGCTACGATTTCGCAGGCTGTATGCCGAGACTACCGCGAGCAACTCCAGTTACTGGCAAGAACAGCCGGTAGGTCTGAGGGTGAACTGCTGAGTCTGATTTGCCAAGACATACCCATCTTTGAATACAACTCATTCGACGGGCGAAAACAGCTAGCCAATCCCGATTGGTTGATCGATGACCCAATCGTGCCGCAATGGATTCAAGGAGAACGCGTTACCTTTCCTGACGGGGTTGGGTTTGAGAAAGCAAACGAATTGGGGCTCTCATCGGAATCGTTATCTTCGCTCGATGCTGTCGGCAAACGATTCGGGATCGAGACGCTTCCTGACGAAATACGCACAAACCGAACCGAGCAGTTTATTGAATGGCTAGCTGGCCAAGTATGGTTATCCATGTTGCTCTTCACGGTCGGTATCATTTGCTTAAGCGCTGAACTTAGCACACCAGGAATTGGTGTGGCAGGAGTCTTGTCGGGCATTTGTTTTTTACTTTTCTTTTGGATCCATTTGTTTCAAGGAACCGTGGAGTGGCTTGAAATCCTATTGATTCTGGGCGGGGTTGTCTGCTTAGGTATTGAGATGTTTGTATTACCAGGCTTTGGAGTGTTTGGAATCGCTGGGTTGATCATGCTGGGGGTGGGACTTCTCCTGGCCGGTCAGACATTTGTTATCCCAACCAACAACTACCAATGGCAGCGGACGGCGCAAGGGATAGGCCAACTAGGCTTCATCACGATCACGTTGATGGGGTTGGCGGTGCTGTTCCGAAAGCAACTTGCAAAGTTACCGATGATCAGGTGGTTCTCGCTTCAACCCCCTATGGAAGATCGCGAGTTGATTCTCCTAGAGCAAACAAAAGAAGACCTAAGAACATTCATCGGATGGAATGGAATGACTATCTCGCGTTGCAATCCCTCTGGGAAAGCCACCATCGGTGAACGTGTTTTCCAAGTGACTAGCCTTGGGGATTGGATCGACGAAGAATCGCCGATCGAAGTGGTCGAAGTGCAAGACACCACGCTGGTGGTTAAGCCCAGAACTCGAACGTCATGAAGTTGTCGCAACCGTCGCTGGCCGGCGCAACCTTTGCAACCAATCTGCATTTCCAAGATTCACAGGATGGCCGCGATTTGGCTTAACCATCCACGCTTAGCGTTTTGTTCGAAGAACTCTGCCAGCAATTCGAACTGTAATTCGCAA
>CAITIF010000002.1 GCA_903892365.1 uncultured Pirellula sp.
AGGCCACTTGAAGGAACGATCGCAAGAAGGGCTTCGCATGAATGTGAACTTTCTTGGCGAAGCAATCTTGGGGGAACAAGAATCGCGTCGACGTCTGGATCGCTATCTCGCCGCGCTGCAGTTGCCCGAAATCGAATGTGTTTCGATCAAGATTTCGACTCTCTATTCTCAGATTTCTCCGATCGCTCGCAAGCAATCCATTCGAACAGTAGCAGATCGATTGGAGCTGTTGTATCGCGCGGCGGCTAAAGAAACGTTTCTTCGGTCGGATGGTCGTCGAATTCCCAAGTTCGTTTACTTGGACATGGAAGAGTATCGCGATTTGAACCTCACCGCTGACATTTTTATGCATACTCTATCGCGCAAGGGTATGGAAAATGTTCGAGCCGGGATTGCGTTGCAGGCATACATTCCAGATTCGTCGCTGGCACAGGAATCCATCACTCAGTGGGCGGTCGACCGTTACCGCAAGGGAGGCTCCCCGATTACGATTCGTATCGTGAAAGGTGCGAACATGGAATTGGAACGTGTGGAAGCATCCGTCCGAGGATGGCCGCAAGCGCCCTACCGCACCAAGATTGAGACCGATGCGAACTACAAGCGCATGGTTCGATATGGACTTCGGTCGGAGAATATTGAAGCGGCACATCTTGGTATCGCGTCTCATAATTTGTTTGACTTGGCTTATGCCATGGTCATGGCGAGTTCTCAAGAAGTGCTGGAGAAGGTGCAGTTTGAGATGCTGGAAGGGATGGCCAATCATCAGCGTCGCGCCATGTTTGAACTCTCCAAAAGCGTTTTACTATACGCGCCGGCTTGTCAACGCGAGGAGTTTATCAACGCGATCGGTTACTTGATCCGTCGATTGGACGAAAATACGGGCCCCGATAACTTCTTGCGTCACGCCTTCAAGATTTCAGTTGGGGGCGCCACTTGGCAGCGACTGGAAAATGGATTTTTGGAGGCGGTAGAGAGAATCGATTCGGTTTCCGTTCAAGCGCGACGACAACAAGATCGACGTAAGTTACCAGAACAACCTGCCAAGCCCGTGCGATGGCAAGCTTTGGTCAACGAACCCGATACGGATTTCTCCTTGGTTGCTAATTCGATTTGGGCTCAGTCCATCATCGATCAATGGCAACCACGATGCGACTCCCAGGCAACCAAGATTCCTTTATCGATTGGCAGTGACGAACAGGAAGGTGCAGGAACCTTGGTGGAATCGATCGATCCATCTCGCCCTGGCGTTATTGCGGCTCGGTACCATCAAGCGAACGAATCTCAGATTCGAAGTTCGGTGGATTGCGCCAGTCAAGACCCATCCGGCTGGAGATCGTTATCGCCGCAGGATCGCTACACGATTCTCCGCAAAGTTGCTCAGGAGCTTCGGATCGCGAGAGCCGATCTGATTGGAGCCGCCATTGCCGACGCGGGGAAAACCGTTTTGGAGAGCGATCCCGAAGTCAGTGAAGCAATTGACTTCGTGGAGTTCTATGCCTTGTGTGCCTTGGAGCTCCAAGAGTCCGAACAAATGAAGGCCCAGCCCGTAGGAGTGGTCGTGGTGGTGAGTCCATGGAACTTTCCGATCGCCATTCCATGCGGGGGCGTTGCCGCTGCTTTAGCCGCCGGAAATACCGTGATCATGAAGCCAGCTTCCGACACCGTGTTGCCCGCTTACCTGATGTGCCAGTGCTTCTGGAGAGCAGGGGTTCCGCGTGAAGCACTGCAGTTCGTTCCATGCAGTGGTGCCATGGCGGGGTTGCACATGCTTCAAAGACCAGAGATCGCCCGCGTGATTTTGACGGGTGGAACCGAAACGGCCTTAAGCATTCTGGACGCGAATCCTCGATTGAAGCTGCTCGCTGAAACCGGGGGCAAGAACGCGACCATTGTGAGCGGACTGAGCGATCGCGATTTAGCCATCAAGAACGTATTGCACAGTTCCTTTTCACATGCCGGTCAAAAGTGTAGTGCCACATCCTTGTTGCTATTGGAAGAAGAGGTTTTCCAAAACCGCGAATTCAAAGAACAGTTCGTCGATGCTATCGTCAGCTTACGCGTCGGATCGGCTTGGGACTTGTCAACCAAAATGGGACCGCTGATTCGACCACCCGCGGGTGACCTGCTACGAGGCCTCAAAGAGCTCGAGCATGGCGAAAGCTGGGCGGTGATGCCAACTCAACAGGGGGATAACCCGTGCTCGTATTCTCCGGGAGTAAAGTGGAATACCACCGCGGGTAGCTTCACGCACAAGACCGAATTATTTGGACCAGTGCTGGGGGTCATGAGCTTCAAGAATTTGCCTGAGGCCGTTCGCATGGTGAATGCAACCGGCTTTGGATTGACTAGCGGTTTGGAATCGTTGGACGATCGAGAGCAAAAGATCTGGCGAGAGTCGATCAAGGCAGGCAACTTGTACATCAATCGACCCACGACGGGCGCTATCGTGTTGAGGCAGCCTTTCGGTGGAATGGGAAAAAGTGCGTTTGGTCCAGGTGCAAAAGCTGGCGGACCAAACTATGTTAGCACTCTGATGACGTTTCAATCTACGTCTGCGGAGACATCGTTGATGGATGCGTCCCGTTTGCCGGAATTAACATCGCTCCGGACGTTTTGGGAGCGACTCGATCGATCAAGCCGACTGTTGTTAGACCTGCCAGCAGATTCGGATGGCCAGAGCACCACGGCTTCCCACATCGCGCAACTACGATCTGCGATGCTGTCGTTCGACACGTTCGCGAGAGAAGAATTGCATCGAGAACAAGACCATCTCAAATTGATTGGCCAGGACAATGTGACTCGGTATTTGCCTGCCACCCCGCTGCGGATCCGAGTGTCGGCCACGGATCACCCCGTCGATATCTGCCTTCGAGCTTTGGCGGCAAGTGCGGCTAAATGCAGAGCCATCGTCAGCTACCCCGATGGAGTGCACGAAGCAACGATTGCGGTCCTGGAGAAACTCACTTCCGAATGGGCAGGTCGTATCGAATTCTTGGAGGAAACCGACGAAGAATTGATCCAGGCGATCCAAACAGGACAGGTTGCACGGCTTCGATTTGCCAACTCAGAATGTGTACCGGAAGAAGTCTTGCGTTCCGCCAATAGTCATCAAGTTTACGTTGCCGATCAACCGGTATCGTTGGTGGGGCGGATTGAGCTGCTACGATACATGATGGAACAAAGCATTTCCTTTGACTACCATCGCTATGGCAATTTAGGTCCCCGATCTATTGAGAAGCGATCGGACGTTCTGTAGTTCTTCAACTACGGGTAGGGAACGCATAGCCAATTGCACTGTGTTGAACTAGGATATCGCTTTTCCATGCAGAATTTCACAGCACAGACCCCCTTTGGATAGCAATGACCAATTTGGATCCATCCCCGGCGGATCGCACTTCGGGAACAGACGATCAACGTATTGACCAGATTGTTCCGTTGCCACCGCCGGAGCACCTGATTCGCTTTTTCCCAATCGCCAATTCGCCCATCGAGAAATTGGTCCAGGAAACTCGACGCAGCATTATTAGGATGTTGTCGGGCGATAGCGACCGTCTACTTGTGGTCATTGGTCCCTGTTCTATCCATGACCCCAAGGCCGCGTTGGAATATGCGTCACGATTGATGGAACAACGCAGCAAACATGCTGCGGATTTAGAAATCGTCATGCGAGTCTACTTTGAAAAGCCACGCACCACCGTTGGATGGAAAGGGCTGATCAATGACCCG
>CAITIF010000003.1 GCA_903892365.1 uncultured Pirellula sp.
CCTTCAAGGACACTGCCGAATTTCAGACCGACTCTCCGCCTGGTATCGCTTCCAGAGGCCTTTGCAAATGTGTCACGAGCTAAGTCGCTCCACTCGATCTTCAACATGGTTCGATTCTGCCCGCTTGATCGCTCGTGTCCGATTCATTGGTTGCCGCCATGAGAGTTCCAGTTTCTGGAAAGGTTTGAATCGCGAACTGTTTGATGATCGATTTTCTTTGGAATTGCCAGACGCGAATGGTGAGTCTTGACGAGGATGTCATGTTGACTTCCCGGCTAGTTATTCCGTTCGGTTTTTGATGGCCTCGCGCATGGCTTGCGTATCTACTTGGTCGTCGACGATTCGAAAGTACATTGTCGATGGATAACAACCGAAATAGAACGCCGCACCGAAAGCCATCGACGCCTATCATAGCCTAAGGCACTCGGTTTTCCTCAAGTCTACAACTGCATAATCATGCAAACGTAAAGGGGTGCGAACATGGTTGTCGGTTGACTCGCAGGTACGACGGTTGTCGGGTAGACTGTTGATAGGATTACCCTCCTAGCTCTGCTGCGATTTGAAATCTGGAATTTTTCATAGAAGGAACGATGGTATGGCCTCTTGGAGAGAACGAGCCAAAAAGCAAATGTCTGCAGAGAAATTCGTTCGGTCCAACATGGAAGGTGACGTAGAACAAGAGGCAAGCCTTTCCAAATTTCCTTTTACTTTCAACGCGTTTCGGTCTTCGGGGACATCGGCCAAGAACACCAGCGATAAGTCAGTACCGAAGAGCAAAAAAGCAGAGAGCAAGAGATGGCTCAGCTTATTTGAAGAACTCGAGGAGCTTTTTTCCTATCGCGTTCAGCGTCTCTATCCTGCAACTAGGGAGCAAGTCCAGATTAACTATATTGGGCGCGAGGGGATGATCGTGGCTCGACAAACTCGAGGGTCAGAAGAACTTAACCTATTTGCTCGTATCACGGATGAAGAACCTAGGGTTGGATGTAGTTGCCGCTACTCCAAAGGAAAGGACGAATGCGAGCATAGTTTTCGGTTAGTCCATGGAATCATCGGATTGCTTTCCGATCCCAATTCCGACCTTTCGAAACGTATCAACGACGGGGATTTTTCGACGAAGAAGCCCGATATGTCGATCTTTCGCTTCGATAATTCGAAGGAAACGCTGGCTATGATTTCCTCCCTTTTGAATCAAGCAGATCAATCTGACAACTTTGAGGAATTAGCTCCGGTGGTTGAAAACGAGGTATGTAGGGTTGCATGGAACATTCGCACTTTCCAACAGGACTACGGGATTGATCTTTTGGTTCAGCCAACCCTGAAGCGTGGTGGATTTGGAAAAGGGAAAAAAGGAAAATTATCTAGTCTCTTTCAAGAACATCTTCTCCTGTCCGATGCTGATCGACGGGTCAGACAAAAAATATCGATCCATTCAGATCGTTATTCAGAGACCTACACTCTTCGACTGGAGGATGCGTTGGAACAGCTCATTGGGGAACCCAACGTCTACTTGGAAGGAATCCCCGCGACCGTTTGTCGGGCAGATGCCATTCTTACCTTAAAGCTTCTCAATGGAGCCTATGAGTTTATTGCTCAAGATGCCAAGAACACTCGTTTTAAGCTGCTGGTTTCAGAAGATGCGGTAATCCAAATCAACGAAGAAAACAAGCAAGTTGGGGTGCGGAAAAGCAATCGTTCGGAAAGTCTCTTGATTCGGCAATTGATGAATGCGGACCCTATCGATATCGCTTACGAAAAGCAACTGGAAGAGAGAGTCAAGAAGATGCAGGGCTCAATGAGTCTGCGTCCTCCCGAGTCCATGGGCGGCGTCTGTGTGGCGGAGGCCGTAACCCCTGTTCTTATTCTGCGTTCAAGAAAGGACGGAGCTTTAGACTATGGTGTTCGGGTGCGCGATTCACGGGGCAAACTTTTTAAGCCCGGGCAAGGGATCCTGATTCATGTTGGTATGCAAGATGGCAAGGAAGTGCAATTTCATCGCGACGTGTTCGCGGAGGAGCGTTTGCTGAGGGGCGTTCAGGAGCGTCTTGATCTCGACCTCGGTAGCACGGATGGGACATTACAAGGGTTCGAACGCGGGATGAATTTGGTAGATCGTCTTCAATCGAGCTGCACCGATTTGGAGGTTTCATGGGACAAGGCTTCCGAACAGCCGCTGAAGTTTATTGGGACTGTATCTTCCAGCAATGTTCGAGTTGGGATCGCACAAAAGAGAGACTGGTTTAGTCTGACAGGCGAATGCAAGTTGGGTGACCAGACCATTGATATCGCGTCACTGATTCAAGGGCTGCGCGATTCCAGCGCTTCCGAGGTGCGAGGTGAGTTCGTGCGAATCGGCGATTCGGGATGGGCAAAGATATCCGATCAGCTTCGAAGCAGCCTCAGAAAGCTCGATGATTCGATCAATCAAGAACGAGGAGCTTTGCGATTTGATCGTACGTCAGCGCATGCCCTTCGCGACTTGCAGCAGCACATCCAAGTGGACTCCAGCAAAGCATGGAATGAGTGTTTGCTGCGCCTGGATCGCGCTGAAAAATTGGAACCAACATTGCCTAAGGGGCTGAAGGCGACGCTGCGAGATTATCAAGTCGAAGGTTTTAAGTGGTTGCGGCGGCTAGCAGAGTGGGGCGTGGGTGGGGTTCTCGCCGACGATATGGGATTGGGGAAAACCGTTCAGACGCTTGCTGCTGTCTTAGATCGAGCATCGCAGGGCCCGTCGTTGGTGATCGCCCCCACGTCGGTCTGCTTCAATTGGATGCGTGAAATAGAGAAGTTTGCGCCCGAGCTGACTGGTACGCTCTATCGCGAAACGGATCGTGCGGAGTTTCTCGATTCGGTCGGTCCCTATCAAGTGGTCGTTTGCAGCTACGGGCTGGCTCTTCGTGATTCCGATCGATTGGCGAAGGTGAATTGGACCACCATGGTTCTGGACGAAGCACAGGCGATCAAGAACAGCCGCAGCAAAACCTCGATGGCGATCGCAACCATTCCTTCGAAGTGGACGGTCGCGTTAACAGGCACACCGGTCGAGAACCACTTAGGGGAGCTTTGGAGTTTGTTTCACGTTGTTTCGCCGGGAGTCCTGGGGGGCTGGGATCAGTTTCGCAATCGATTCGCCGCCCCGATCGAGAAGGAAAATGATGATGACCGAAGAACGGCTCTCCGAAATCGTCTGACCCCATTCATTTTGCGTCGTACCAAAGGGGAGGTCCTTAAAGACTTGCCTCCGCGAACGGAAATGAATCTCTATGTGGAGCTATCTGCTGCAGAACGAGCCATTTACGATTCTGTTCGGATTTCCGCTCTCGGAGAAGTGGACGCCATTGCAAAGTTGCCTGAGGTTCAAGATCAGCGATTCCGTATCTTGGCTTTGTTGACACGGTTACGCCAAATTGCCTGCCACCCAGGGATGGTGCACGACACATGGACCGAAGGGTCTGCCAAGCTAACTCAGTTGCATGAAACTTTATTGCAGCTTCGAGAAGAAGGGCATCGCGTTCTGATTTTCAGTCAGTTCGTGAAGCACCTGACGCTGATTCGTGAAATGATGGATAGAGAAAAGATTACCTATCAATACTTGGATGGCTCCACGCCACCGGACGAGCGTCAGAATCAAGTCGATGTCTTTCAGAATGGCGATGCGACCGCCTTTTTGATTTCGCTGAAAGCAGGTGGTACGGGGCTTAACTTGACCGCAGCCGATTATGTGATTCACATGGATCCTTGGTGGAATCCTGCGGTTGAAGATCAGGCAACCGATCGAGCTCATCGTATAGGCCAAGAAAAGCCTGTGATGGTCTATCGCATCGTTGCTCAAAATACGATTGAAGAAGAAATTTTGCGATTGCACGATACCAAGCGAGATTTGGTCGCCGGCATTTTGGATGGTACCCATTCTGCCGCGAAGTTGTCCACCGAAGATCTGATCGCGTTGCTTCGGACCTAGTTGAGTATGGTATTGAAATAGGTCTTCGAAACAGATGATGAATCAAATTTGGAACGATGGTGGTAGGGCGGCTTGTGGTTTTGTTGGCCTTGCGGGGGACTGCGTCACCAGAGCCATTTCTATCGCGACAGGGGCTGTTTACAAAGATGTTTATCACTCGCTCGGTGAGGCTTCTGCTAAATCGCCTCGAAACGGGCTACATGTTCGATTTGCGAACGATTATCTGATCGAACGTGGATGGAAACGCTTCCCTGGTTGGAATGAGCCCTTCGACAGTACTTTGCTTCCCAAGGGGGTTGTGGTCGTTCATTTGGCCAAGGAAGAGGGAAGGTCCCAGCATTTATGCGCTGTGATTGAGCATACCATTCATGACACTTGGAATCCCAGCGAGGATGACTACTTTGTTTACGCGTATTGGGTTTGCGAATCCGCATTGCCCGACAATACGTTGCCCGCCATTGCCCCGCTGCGGCCTCGAACGCAGCAGCAGGTGTTGACTCAAGAAGCATTCGATAAAATCCTGAATCGTCTTCGCGCTTTGGACAGAACCGCCAACAACAATGCAAGCACCGAAGGGGAGAAGCATAACGCGTTAAGAATGATGCAGGACCTGTTGCTGCGTCATAACTTGAGCCGCGAGGATATTGTCGATGAGGCGAACGTTGATAATGTTCTGTTCGCTCGGATGACATGTCCCGTGAATGGTCGTCGCGCTTGCGAATGGGAGCGAAGCCTGGCTCGCTATGTGAGCGATGAAGTTTGCACGACAACGCAGTGGTACTTTAGCTCGAAGGGAAATCGTACCTGGTTTACCTTCTATGGCCCGAAGTCGGATGTAGAGAATGCAATCTCGTTGTTTCAAGAGCTATTGATCACTATCGCCACCGCAGCGAGACTGCAGTTTGGCGGCTTCACACGGGGGAGTGGTGCTTCGTACGCGGAAGGCTATGTTGCCGGTCTCCCGCGTGCTCAAGTGCTACCACCGATGGTTGAATCAACCGGTGATGCAAAATCGAAGAGCGGTTCTGCATTGATTCATCATCGGACCGTCGCCATTCACGACGCGGCACGCGATTGGTTGGACACGGAATGCAACGTACGGCTTGCTCGAGCCACTCGGTATGCGAGAAACCAGCACGATCCGCTCGCCAAGTTGCGAGGCGAGTTGGATGGTTCAAGGCATGAAGTCGATTTCCCCAACGCCCCAAAAAGGCTATCCAGCAAATAGTGGATAGCAAACGTGGGAAGTTGGGATTCTACTGACGCGATAGCGGCGTTACTTTCAATCGCAAGGTTTCTTCGCCACGCTTGACCACGATCTCGGTCTCTTGGCCCACGCGAAGCGCTTCGATGGCATAGGTGTAATCGTAGATGTTCTCCACCTTTTTGCCGGCCAGTTCGATGATGATGTCTTTGGCCTTCACCCCTGCTTTCATGGCAGGGCCTTCTTTCGCGACACCAGACAAAAGCACGCCTTGGATGTCCCCTTGAGCGTAGTCGGGAACCGTCCCAAGATAAGCAACCATCATGGCTCGTGTGCCTTGCCCTTCGGGGGCTTTCTGGTCTTGGAATTCGGGAATCTCGGTAGAGGTTACCAATGCTCGTGCGATCAGGCCCATGAGCTTGGCGATCTTGGCGGCTCCCTCATAATTGAGCAGTTCCGGGGTGTCGCGTGGCGTGTGGTATTCTGAGTGCGAGCCAGTGAAGGCGGAAAGAATGGGCACTCCTTTGAGAAAGAAGGTACTGGCGTCGGTGGGAAGATAGCTGTCGGTTTGCAAGGTCAGAGGCAAACCAACGACAGCGTTGCGACGCTCGATCTCTTGGCTCCAATATGGGGAGGAGCCTGTACCTTGAAGCACAAGTTTTTCGCGGAGACGTCCTACCATATCCAAGTTCAAGCAAGCGACGACGGATGGATAGAGTTTGTTTCCATCTTCGGGTTTCTGCATGTTGGGATACAGTTCGTAGAAGTGGTCTGCAAAATAGGCGGAGCCCAATAGTCCGAGTTCTTCGCCGGACCATGCAGCAAACAAAATGTCATGTTGCATTTCTAGTTTTCCGGCCCGTTTCATTTGCGCTAGTGATTGTGCGATTTCAAGCATGCCTGCGACTCCCGAGGCGTTGTCGTCAGCGCCGCGATGCATCCCGGCCTTCTCCTCTTCCAGAGCCAAGCTGGAACCACTTCCGCCGGTTCCGAGGTGATCGATGTGGGCACCGATGATCAGCATGGACTTCGCGGGCTTGTCCCCTGCACGCAGGATACCGAGGGCGTTGACCCCTTCTCGTTTGACTTGTTCGACTTCAATCGTGGCTGCCACTTCGACTTCCGGAAGTTCAATTCCCATCATCATTTCCCCTTTGTCGAGTTCCTTCTGGAGATCGAGAAGTTTGTCTTCGGACTTCTCAAACCACTTTTCTGCAACCCGGTCGGAAACGCTGATGGCAGCGATGCTGGTTCCGGAAAACGCTCCGTCGGTTTGAAGCGGGACAAGCTGTTGTCGAGCTTCGCTGGCTGGCCCGCTAACCACAATCAGCCCCCTCGCGCCGCGATCGCGAGCTACCATTGCTTTGTAACGAAGCGAGCTATAGCGAGCCCAGTGTTGGCGTAGCTCGGGCGTGATGTCCGCAGGCATTTGGCGCAGAACCATTACCCATTTGTTTTCAACATCGAGATGGACGTAAGAATCGTATTCGGCGTGTCCTGATTCCGCAGGGGCTACGATCCCATATCCGGCAAACACAACTCCTGTTGGCTCGACCGAGCCGGTTTTGGAAAAGACGATAGGTCGCCAATCTTCGTTGAGCTTCCAGGTTTGGTCTCCGGAGGTCATGGCGTTGCTCGATTTGAGTTCAACCCCCGCAGTGTAAGGGAATGGGTGAAAGTAGGTGTCGGATGTTCCGGCAGGTTCGATGCCCAGCGAGGCTAGGTAGCTGGCAACATACGAGGTTGCCAGTTTTTCGCCTGCGGTGCCTGTTAATCGACCACCTAATTCCGGGCGGCAAAGATAATCGACGTGCCGGCCTACGTCGGAGGCGCGGTAGTCAGGATCATTGGCTTGCAGGGTTGCTTGAGCTTGTTCTTTCGCAAGACTGAGTTGCGAGCTCGATGGTGGCATGATCGATAGGCCGTCGCCCTGGGTGCTTGTTTCATTCAGGCCAAGCGATTTGCGAGCTTGCGAATCATTCCACTGAGTCATAAAGATCTGAGATTTTTTGTTCTCCGTGCGAGTCGATGTCCAAGCCAGTTCATCGCCGCCAGGGGTAAAGACGGGCAGGCTGTCGAAGCCATCAGTCGTCGTGACTCGAACGGGGTCGTGTTCGCCTTCGGCGTCAACCAAGTAAAGTTCAAAATTAGCGAAGCCATTGATGTTGGTGCCAAAGATCAGGTAGTCACCGGATGGGTGAAAATAGGGGGCCCAGCTCATAGCTCCAATATTCGTGAGTCGTTTAGGTTCGGAGCCATCAACGTTGGCGGAATAGATTTCGGCTGTAGCACCGTCCTCTGCGAATCGGCGCCAGCAGATCTTTTTTCCATCAGGAGAAAAGAAGGGGCCGCCATCGTATCCAAAGACGTCGGTAATTTGACGAACATTCGATCCATCAATATTCATGACAAACAGGTCCAGAGCGGTGGCAGGGTCCTTTTCGAAAAGCAGCTTTTCTCTGTCGCTTAACGGTTTAGAATAAGCCAATCGATTGGACGAAAAGGCGATCAAGCTGCCGTCGGGCGAATAGGATGCTTCCGCATCGTAGCCACGAATATCTGTTAGTTTTTTGTATTCACCGGTTGCCTTGTTCCATTCGACCAAGTCGAACTGTTCGTCGTAGTCCCACGCATAGCGATCTTGTTTTCCGCTAGCTCGTTTGTCGATTTCGGCTTGTTGTTTTTTCTTGGCGTCGGGATCAAATTGAGTGGAGGCGAACAGGATTCGATCTCCGGACGGATGGATCCATGCGCATGTTGTCTTACCGAAGCCTGGGGAAACTCGTTCGACATCGCCTGTTTCGCGATCCATCCAGTAGATCTGATAAAAAGGGTTGTCTTTTGCTCGCTCGCTTTGAAAGACCATCGATTTTCCGTCTCGGCTAAAGTAGCCCTCACCAGCTCGTAGACCATCAAAGGTCAATTGACGAGTGTTCGACAGAAACGATGATTCGGATAGCGGTTCCTGTCCTTGAATGGAATCTGAAAACGTCGGCAGTGCGACTATGGAGACAAAAGCGAAAGCCGAGACGACGAAGAACGGAAACGGAACAGGTCGCATAGGTGTAGGTTTGGAAATGGTTTGTTTTGCGGCGCAGGGATGTGGGGTTAGCATCTAGAAGTCGATGCTTGGTCCGGTCGGTTTTACGTTCGTCTACAGTGTAGCGTGAA
Organism: uncultured Pirellula sp.; assembly: GCA_903892365.1. Classification (GTDB taxonomy): domain Bacteria; phylum Planctomycetota; class Planctomycetia; order Pirellulales; family Pirellulaceae; genus JBKCUI01. The sequence continues at coordinate 8,340 of CAITIF010000003.1, forward strand.
AGGCAAATTTCGAAAAACCGACATCAAAACGAGCCATACTAGGTCTGCATGAATAATCCGGGCAAGCGATTGTCCCCCCTATTGCCAACGGGAGCGACTACGGGGACGATTTCAAGTAGGGTGTTCGTCTTTTGTCTTGGCGAACCGTACTTATGGGGAAATTGTCTTGTTTCAGTTCTGGGGTCGAAATCGATTCGATTCAACAGGTTTCTGAAAGAAAAGACGGTTAGGAAGCAATGCGATGCTCGATATTCAACTGCCCGACGGGACTATTGTTTCCCATCCGGATGACGCAACTCCGCTCTCGGTTGCGGAAAAAATTGGCTCACGACTAGCGAAAGCGGTCATCGCCGCCAAAGTGGGCGAGACGATCGTGGATGCTGGTCGCTCTTTGAAAGCCTTTGCCAATGACGGTCCGATTCCCGTCCGCTTGTTGACAGAAAAAGACCCGGAGTCGCTTGAGGTTTTGCGACACTCTTGTGCGCACGTCATGGCCCGAGCCATTATGCGGCTGTATCCCAACGTCTCGCTAGCATTTGGCCCCACGATCACCAACGGATACTACTACGATTTTGATCTCCCGCAAAAATTGAACGAGGATGATTTCGCCAAGATCGAAGCGGAGATGGCCAAGCTGGTGGAAATGGCCGAGCCGTTCGAGCAGTTTTCGTTGGACAGACCTCAAGCGGTTGAGCTTTGTACCGACATGAAGCAGTCGCTGAAGGTGGAGCACATTCAAACAGGTCTTTCGACCCATGAGACGCTTGGCTTCTATCGGCAAGGTGAGTTCGTAGATTTGTGTCGAGGGCCTCATATTCCTGACGCAGGCCGGATCAAAGCGTTCAAGGTTCTGAGTGTTGCCGGTGCTTATTGGAAGGGTGATGCTTCGGGAAAGCAGTTGCAGCGAGTATACGGAACGGCTTGGTTTAGTCCGAAAGACATGCAAGCTCACTTGGAGCAAGTGGAAGAGGCCAAGAAACGGGATCATCGTGTGATTGGCAAGCGGCTTGGTTTGTTCCAGATCTCTTCGGAGGTAGGGCCAGGGATGTGTCTGTGGCTTCCTAAGGGAGCGCGCATTCGAAGCTTACTTGAAGATTTCCTGCGAAAGGAAATGCTGAAACGGGGGTATGAGCCTGTGTATAGCCCACACCTTGGACGTGTGGAGTTGTATGAAACCAGCGGTCACTTCCCTTATTATCGCGACAGCCAATTCCCGCCGTTGTTTGTGAATGATGGTGGGGCATTGGTTGATGGTTGGATTCGCCGACTGCAATCCGACGAAGGGCTCCCCAAAGCTCATGAAGAAGCCTTTATGCAAGCGGCGGAAGTGCTCGGTTGCGAAATCAAGGATTACGACCCAGCAGCGTCGGTAGAGGATCGCGTTCAGGTGTTGAACAGCTGGCAGCGGCTCCATGAACGGTACTTGGTGAAGCCGATGAATTGCCCTCACCATGCTCAGATTTTTAAGGCGGCTCCACGTTCCTACAAACAGCTACCATTGCGTTTGTTCGAATTTGGAACCGTGTACCGGTTTGAACAAACGGGTGAGCTGAACGGGATGCTTCGCGTACGTGGATTGACCCAAGATGACGCTCATATTTTCTGTAGCCAAGATCAAGTGGAGCAAGAGTTCCGCAATACGATCGAACTGACTCGGATGGTTCTCGAATCCGTGGGGCTTAAGGATTACCGAGTGCAATTGTCGCTGCGCGATCCCAAGAGCGACAAGTATGTTGGAAGTGAAGAGAATTGGCAAAAGGCTGAAGCTGCATTGCGCCGCGTGCTAGAAGAATCGGGACTAAATTTTTCAGCAGCCGAAGGCGAAGCGGCTTTCTACGGACCTAAAGCCGACTTCATGGTTCGAGACTGCATTGGGCGTCAGTGGCAACTGGGAACGGTCCAGTTAGACTACAACTTGCCCGAGCGGTTCCAGTTGGAGTACATCGGATCGGACAACAAAACGCACCGACCGGTTATGATTCACCGAGCGCCATTCGGTTCGATGGAACGCTTCGTTGGGATGCTTACCGAGCATTTCGCTGGGGCTTTCCCAATGTGGCTTGCTCCAGAACAAGTTCGAATCTGTCCTTTGAGCGAAAAATCGAATGACTATGCATTTGAGCTGGAGAAACAGTTTACGGAGGCGGGTTTCCGAGTTACCGTGGATGCTCGTGGGGCAAAGGTCCAGGCAAAGATCCGAGACGCACAAGTGGAATTGATTCCCTATATGGCAGTGGTAGGTCCTCGCGAGGCTGAGAATCAATCGATTGCATTGCGAGATCGGATCGAAGGCGAGGTGGGGACCATGCCCGTCGCCGAAGTGATGGCAAAGTTGGCCGAAGAGGTCAATACGCGGCGCATTCGGCAATCGATAGCCAATAAACTTGCAGAGACCGAACAGCCCAAAGTAGAAGAGACTGGCAACAACGAGTATTAGGCCTCTGGATCCCTAATGATAAGCGACACAATTATGCATGAGCGCACTGCAGCCCAAATCATCGCCGATGAATTCTTGATCGCTCGCGCAAAGATTCTTGAACTCGCAGCTACGCTCGATCGACTAGATCGAGCGGACGGCGATATCGAGAATTCGAAGCAGCTTGTGTTGCTTTCGCAAGGGATGCAAATTCTGTGCGATTCGGAATCGGACAAGGCCAAGCGAGTGCAGTTGCTGATGAGTCGTCAGTACGAACCGGAGTGGATCGAGAAGATGGCGGTCCGACGTCGAGATGTTGAAGGCTCGTGATCCAAGAACATGAAAAGAGGTAGTTGAGCGTGGAGTATATCGATCCGCATCTGCATATGGTTTCCCGGACGACCGACGACTACGAAACGTTGGCTCGGATGGGGTGCGTCGCGATCAGTGAACCAGCCTTTTGGGCTGGTTTCGATCGTGGAAGTGTGGAAAGCTTTCGCGATTACTTCCGCCAGTTAACCGACTTTGAGCCGAAGCGGGCAGCTCAATACGGGATTTCGCATTACACCTGGTTGTGCATCAATGCCAAGGAAGCGGAGAATGTGACTCTGTCTCGCGAAGTGATCGCAATGATTCCCGAATTCTTGGATGCCAAGAATGTGCTTGGAATCGGTGAGATAGGGCTCAACAAGAACACTCGCAATGAAGCAACCATCTTTTTAGAGCATCTCGATTTGGCAGTGAAGTACAATCAACAGATCCTGATTCACACGCCGCACTTGGAGGACAAGTACCAAGGGACGCGAATGATTTTAGACATGTTGATGGGCGATTCGCGAATCAATCGATCACGCGTTTTGGTCGATCACGTCGAAGAGCATACGATCGAGCATGTTCTCGAGAATGGATTTTGGGCTGGCATGACGTTGTATCCGGTAAGCAAGTGCACGCCGCAAAGAGCTGTCGACATGATTGAACGTTACGGCCCCGAGCGGCTTATGGCGAATTCTGCGGGTGATTGGGGCCCAAGTAAGCCAACCGCCATTCCTGACTTGATCATGGAAATGAAAAAACGAGGGCATTCCAAAGAATTAATTCGCCGTGTGGTTTATGAAAACCCGAAGACATTTTTTTCGCAGAGCAAGCCTTTTGTCCACGGTTGAAATAACGCTTGCGAAAGACAAGATCGGGACATAATGACTTACGATGCAGTGATTTTTGATCTGGACGGTACGCTTCTCGATTCACTTGACGATATCGCAGACGCGGCGAACCAAGTTCTAATCGACCTTGGACTTACCCCATTTCCTAATTCCGACTACCGTTTTCTTGTCGGGGATGGGGTTGCGATGTTGTTTCAGAGGGCTGTCCCAACATGCCAAACGGATTTGGAACTCAGGCAGGAATGCATGCGTCGATTCGACGTTGAATATGCAAAGCGATGGCATAATCGATCTAAACCGTATGATGGGATCGAGCAGATGTTGAAAACGCTCGTTCAGAATGAGGTGACCTTAGCGATTTTGTCAAATAAACCGGAAGCATTTACCAAGCAATGTGTTGAGCATTTTTTTCCGGCTACCCATTTTGTCCAGGTATTGGGTCATTCTGAGCGATTCCCCCGCAAACCTGATCCTGCTAGCGCGAAATGGCTGGCGGACCAATTGGGGGTTGGAAACGATCGTATCGCTTATGTGGGTGATACGAACACCGACATGAAAACTGCGGTTGGTGCAGGTCTTTTTGCGATTGGTGTTACATGGGGATTTCGTCCCGAGAGTGAACTAATCGCTCATGGTGCGAACGCGATATGCAAAACAGTTTCGCAACTGCAGCAGTGCATTCTTGGCTCAAAGGAGAATTCCCAGTGATGAGTGATTCACTACTGATGGAACGAATTCGGGGCATAGGAAGCAATGAAGACAGCCAATCCCAATCCAAGATCTTCTGAACAATCGAAGCAAGAAGAGTTTGAGTCAATCAAGCGACGGATGCACCAGCGTTTGGTGGATAAGCTGGATTTGTCGCGAGTGGGCGATCTCAAGGGGGATTCGTTCCGCCGCGAAATAAGAATGGTGGTTGAGCATCTTTGCGATAGCGAGAATACCTTTCTCAATCGTTCGGAACGCGACAAGATTGTTGAAGAGGTTCTCGACGAAACTCTGGGGCTTGGGCCTTTGGAATTGCTGCTCAAAGATCCCTCTATCAGCGATATTCTGATCAATGGCCCGAAGAACATCTTTGTGGAAAGACGGGGCCAGTTGGAAAAGACGGAGGTCGAGTTTCGCGATAACGGTCACTTGATGCAGATTATTGACCGAATCGTTTCCAAAGTTGGAAGGCGTGTTGACGAAACGTGTCCGATGGTGGACGCGAGACTGGAAGATGGTTCCCGTGTGAACGCGATCATTCCACCGCTGGCTTTGGACGGAGCCTGTGTGTCCATTCGTCGATTCGGTTCCAATCCTTTAAAGCTAGAAGGGCTGCTCAATTACAAGGCCTTCACACCTGAAATGGTGATGTTGTTGGAAGGCTGCATTAAAGCCCGGTTGAACATTATCATTAGCGGGGGTACGGGTTCTGGGAAGACGACTCTGCTTAACACCTTGAGCAGTTTTATTCAGAATGACCAACGTGTGGTAACGATTGAAGATGCTGCCGAGCTTCAATTGCAACAAGAGCACGTAGTTCGACTGGAAACTAGACCTGCGAACATCGAAGGCACGGGAGCCATCACGGCTACGGATCTCGTTCGAAACGCCCTTCGAATGCGACCTGAGCGAATCATTATCGGAGAGTGTCGAGGGGGCGAAACCTTGGACATGCTTCAAGCCATGAATACTGGGCACGATGGTTCGATGACCACGGTCCACTCCAATTCACCGCGAGACGCGATCGCTCGTCTAGAAACGCTGGTGATGATGGCCGGCTATGACTTGCCCGTAAAGGCGATCCGTCAACAGATTTCCGGGGCGGTCGACGTCATTATTCAAGCCAACCGACTGCAAGGCGGTCCTCGGCGAGTCTTGAATATCACCGAAGTGCAGGGCATGGAACAGGATACTGTGGTCTTGCAAGACATCTACCGCTTTGTGCAAGACGGGGTTGGTGAAGATGGAAAAGCCCATGGGTATTTTGAGGCGACCGGAGTTCGACCTTCGTTCATGCCTCGTCTTGAGTCCGCTGGCATCCGTTTGCCAGCAAGTGCATTCCGTCAACGGATCATGATGCGAGCTTAGAACATGCTGGTACTAATTGTTGCCGGGTCGGTAGGGCTGTGTGTTGCCGCAATTGTAGGATTCGTGGCAACACTGATGCGAGGTGACGAAGCTTCCATTGCGGAAGATCGTCTGTCTACCTTAACCGCTCAAGGACGAAAGAGTGTTGCAGGTCGGGAAGAAGAGTTTTCGGCACTTCGAAATCCACTTGTTTCGTCGACCAATTTTCTTGAAGAATGGATGGTTCGTAAGTTCAACATTAAAGTGTTGTTAGAACAGGCAGACATAAAGCTTCCACCCAGCAAGTTCTCGATCCTGTGTGTTGGACTGGCGTTGGCGGGAGCGGTAATCATGTTGATGTTGCCAATCCCATTCTTTATCGCGCCATTGGTAGGCGTTGGGCTATTCTTCACGCCATTCATTTGGGTCAGTATGAAGCGAAAGAAGAGAATCAATCGTGTGAATGCACAGCTCCCTGAAGCCTTAGAGATGCTGAGCCGTTCGCTTCGTGCAGGGCACTCTTTAGGAGCTGGGTTCGGATTGATCGCTGAAGAAATGCAGGACCCACTCGCTCGCGAATTTGGCCGATGCTTTGAGGAGCAAAACCTTGGCGTATCATTGGAACAATCGCTCGAGGCAATGACCGTTCGCATACCTAACCTTGACCTCCGATTTTTTGCGACAGCTGTGATTTTGCAGCGTCAAACAGGTGGTGACTTGGCAGAAATTCTTGACAAAATCGGTCGCTTAGTGCGAGCGCGTTACCGATTAGCAGGTCAAATCCAGGCCCTGACAGGGGAAGGCCGATTGTCAGGGATTGTGTTGCTGGCGTTGCCCCCTGGGTTGTTCACGATGATGCTTTTCACCAACAAAGCGTACGTGATGAAATTGTTCACCGACCCTATGGGGCAGTGGATGCTAGGGGGCGCGATCGTGATGCAGTTGATGGGCGCGTATGTAATCAAAAAGATCATCGACATCAAAGTCTAGCGGGTTCAATTCGTATCGATAATCAAGGAATCTTGTTCATGATGACTCTCGAAGCTATCGACACCAATGTGCTGGGCATCATTGCTGTTGTTTGCGTGTTTCTTGCAGTCGGTTCGTTCGCTTGGTTTGCGATCGACTACTTCGGCCGAGATAGTCGCGGTTCTGCCGAGAGTCGCCTTGACATGTTGAATGTTTCGCTTCGCAAGGGAAACGATTTCAAAGAGTCTAAGGTTGAGCAGTTTACAAAGGTTTTGGAGCAGGCGTCGCCAGTGCTGTCCAAGCATATGGAGGCGAAAACCGAAGTGGAACGCGATAAGTTAAAGACAAGATTGGCGGAAGCCGGTTTTCGTACAGAAAGCGCGAGCGGAGTTTTCTTGACGATCAAAGTGATTGCAGCGGCGACAGGTTTGTTTCTCGCTGGAGGAGTCACTTTGTTGATGACTGGCCTGACGCCAACCTTGCTTCTGCGTTCGATTTTGGGGGGAGGCATTGCGTTCTTCGCCCCTGAATTCATTTTGGATTTGATGCGTTCAAGTCGCAAGAAGCAAATCACTCTTGGATTACCTGACGCCCTCGATCTGTTGGTTGTCAGCGTAGAAGCGGGGCTTGGTTTGGACCAAGGGATAAGAAAGGTCGCCGACGAAATGCGAAATTCCTATCGAGTTCTATCGGATGAGCTTCAGTTGAGTACGTTGCATTTGCAAATGGGGCGAGTCCGAGCATCTGTACTGCAAGAGCTAGGAAGCAGGACAGGAGTGGAAGACCTAAGAACGCTCGCTTCACTTCTGATTCAAGCGGACAAGTTCGGTTCTGGCGTGGCTCAAGCGCTTCGTGTGCAAAGTGAAGCGATGCGCATCAAGCGACAGCAGATTGCAGAAGAGAAGGCTGCGAAGACGGCAGTCAAGTTGATCTTCCCACTTGTTATCTTTATCTTCCCGGGCGTCTTCGTAGTGCTGGTTGGTCCTGCTGCAATTCAGATGGCCCGAGAAATGTTCCCGGCCATGCAAGGCAAGTAGAGTAGATCTCGGATCATTCAAAAGCGATTGCTGGGAATGCTTCATCGCCCCTCGCTTACGCTTTGGGTTGTGAAAGCATTCTGCATTGTGCGCAACCCAACGTAAGAAGTTACGCGATCTTGACTTGCATCGAAACCGAACTATTGCATGAAAAATCCGCGCTAGCGCCTGTGGTTCAAGTTAGGACGAAATCATTGCAGTTAAGTAGTACCTAAGTAGCTGATTAGTACGGTTTAGCTGTGGTGATATGTTTAGCACCTATGGCTAAACATCAAGAACATGGGTTATAAGCTTGCTAGATTTCGGGTGCCTAGCGCTCTGGCCGGCAAGAGCCC
>CAITIF010000004.1 GCA_903892365.1 uncultured Pirellula sp.
CACGGCGCAGTTCCAAGACCACTTCACCGGTGATAGCTTTGGCAACCCAATGTTGCAGGGTCTCTCGCAGCATAAGCGATTGCGAATCAAACCAGCGTCCTTCGTACAGAAGGCGTCCAAGTCGGCGTCCCATGTCGCGGTATTGTTCCATGGTCCCTTCGTTGTGAATGCCTGTGATCAGCCGTTCGTAGGCGATAAACAACAGGGCCATTCCTGGGGCTTCGTAGATCCCGCGGCTCTTGGCTTCGATGATACGGTTTTCAATTTGGTCTGACATGCCCAAGCCGTGCCGACCACCGATCGCGTTTGCCTCAAGAACTAAGTCGACTTGCGATGCAAACGAATTGCCATTGAGAGCAACGGGGACACCGGCTTCAAACGTGACGGTTACCGTTTCGGGATTGACTGGAAATTCGGGCTTCCAGAATGGAACGCCCATGATGGGTTCGACGATCTTGATGCCTCGATCCAGCATCTCAAGGTCTTTGGCTTCGTGCGTGGCGCCCCAGATATTGGAGTCGGTGGAGTAGGCTTTTTCCTTGCTCATGTGATAGCCCAGGCCGGCTTTCTCGAGCAATTCCGACATCTCCTTGCGCCCGCCCAGTTCGCGATTGAACTGTTCGTCCAACCAGGGCTTGTAAACTTGCAGGTCGGGATTGGCCAATAGGCCATACCGATAGAATCGCTCGATGTCGTTTCCTTTGTAGGTGCTGCCGTCGCCCCAAATATTGACGCCATCTTCCTTCATGGCTTGGACCAGCATGGTCCCCGTGACAGCGCGTCCGATCGGCGTGGTGTTGAAGTAGGGAATACCCGCGGTGGTGATATGGAATGCACCGCATTGCAGAGCAGCAATCCCTTCGTGCACCAGTTGTTCACGGCAATCGATCAAACGAGCTTTCTCTGCTCCGCAAGCGAGCGCTCGTTTAGGGATATCGTCGTAATTGCTTTCGTCGGGTTGCCCCAAGTTGGCCGTGTAACAATACGGAACGGCACCCTTTTGCCGCATCCAATAGATGGCCGCGCTTGTATCGAGGCCACCGGAGAACGCGATACCCACATTCTTACCAACAGGAAGGGATTGAAGGATCTTCGACATGTGCTGGTCTTCAGGTGAACGTGGGTACTCAAGAATTCAAAAACGTTAGCAAGAACTAGTCAACGACTTTGGCGTCGATCCACTTCATCAGGCCGCGAAGCTTTTGGCCAACCTTTTCGATTTGATGCTGTCGTTCTAGGCGGCGCGAAGCCTTGAATGCGGGTGCTCCCGCCTTGTTTTCAAGGATCCATTCGCGAGCGAACTTGCCGGTTTGGATCTCGGTAAGGATCTTCTTCATCTCGGCCTTGGTTTGTTCGGTGATGATGCGAGGTCCGCGTGTGTAGTCACCAAACTCAGCGGTGTTGGAGATGCTGTATCGCATGTAATTCAATCCGCCTTGATAGAGCAGATCGACGATCAGCTTCAGTTCGTGCATGCATTCGAAGTAGGCCATTTCTGGTTGGTAGCCAGCTTCAACAAGTGTTTCGAAGCCTGCCTTGACCAGTTCGCTAACACCACCGCAAAGAACTACTTGTTCGCCGAAGAGATCCGTTTCGGTTTCTTCTGCGATGGTGGTTTCGATCACACCACCTCGGGTTCCGCCGATCCCCTTGGCATATGCCAAACCAAGCTTCTTCGTCAGGTCGGTTGCACCGGCCCCAAGAGCGATCAAGCATGGAACACCGCCACCTTTGGTGTATTCGCTGCGGACCAAATGGCCAGGGCCTTTGGGAGCGACCAACAAAGTATCCACGCCCTTCGGTGGTTCGATTTGTCCGAAGTGCAAATTGAATCCGTGCGAGCACATCAGAACATTGCCAGGGCTTAGGTTGGGCTTGATGTGAGTGCGATAGAGATCCCCTTGAACTTCGTCGGGGAGTAGAACGTTGATCAGATCCGCTTGTTTGGTAGCTTGATCGATTTCCATGGGTTGGAAGCCGTGGGAAACCGCGAGGTCGTAATTCTTGCTGCCTGGTCGTTGACCGATAATCACTTTGCAACCGCTGTCGCGCAGGTTTTGAGCTTGCGCGTGGCCTTGCGATCCGTAGCCAAGAATGGCGATGGTCTTATCTTTGAGGTGGGACAGGTCGGCGTCGTTGTCGTAGTAAATGGTTGCTGCCATGTTAGGATCGCTTTTTATTATCGGGGGAAAGGATGAACTAGGGACTTGGAATTAGGAGACAACGAGCGGACTTGGTCCAAGGGATCGATGACTACTTGTGATTCATTTCGTTTAGAAAATCGGCGTCAGTGAAACTACTCGCGAGCGAGTTCGGCGGCATCTTCGTCCGGCTCGACATCGTTAGGGTTGCTGCCTCGCACCATGGCGATACGGCCTGTTCGCACGAGTTCTAGAATACCGTAGGGGCGCATTCGCTCGATGAAAGCCTGGATCTTGGTCTCGCGTCCCGAGATCTCAATCATCAGCTCTTCAGGGCCAACGTCCACAACTCGCCCACGAAAGATATCAACCAGTTCACGAATCTCGGTTCGAACCCCACCGGTGGGAGCGCTCACTTTGATTAGCATCAAATCGCGTTCGACGTAATCTCGCGAGCTGATATCTTGCACTTCCACAACGGTCACGATCTTCTCAAGTTGCTTTCGCACTTGCTCAAGAACATGATTGTCCCCCACGACAACAAACGTCATGCGAGACAAATTTTTGTTTTCCGTTTCTCCGACGGCAAGTGAGTCGATGTTGTACCCTCGCGACGCGAGCATTCCGGAGATGTGCGCGAGTACGCCAGGAACGTTTTGGACAACAGCGGAAAGTAGGTGCCGCATGAAAAATTATGGGGGGTTATGGATACGGATAAAATGAAGACTGTGTTTGCAAATTAGCATTGCAACCTTCGGAGAGCTGGAGAATGATAATTCGACAAGCCATTTTTCTCAAGGGTTCACTTCATTGGTCCATTCGTCTTCCACTTCCTACGATTACCAACTTTTGGACTTTGGGCAGGGCCGCAAACTGGAGCAATTAGGGCAAGTAATTGTCGATCGGCCTTGCCCAGGAGCAACCGGTCCCAAGTTTAACCCGAAAGCATGGCAAAGCAGCCAGCTGGTGTACCGTGATGGACCAGGGGGAGGATGGGATCGCCAAGCTTCCGGTGAGGAAACCATGGCGAGCATCCAGGAGAATTGGGAATGTCGCAGTGGCCAAGTTCGCTTGGGAATTCGACCGACCGTTGCAGGCCAATTGGGTGTGTTTCCAGAACATTGGGCACACTGGGATTGGCTTCGCGAGTCATTGGGGCTGGAAAAACAGGCGGTAGAACAAGAATCCGACAAGCCAAGGGTGCTCAGTCTTTTTGCTTATACTGGCGCGACAACCTTGGCACTTGCTCTCTCGGGTTGCGAAGTGACCCATGTGGACTCCTCGAAACCAACCGTCCAATGGGCTCGGGAAAACGCGGCCCGGTCCGGCTTGCAGAACGCAAGCATTCGTTGGATCGTGGATGACGCAAGTGCTTTTGTGAAACGAGAGCTGCGTCGAAACCAGCAATACGATGCTATCATTCTGGATCCACCCACGTATGGTCATGGTTCTCAAGGGGATCGATGGCAGATTCGCCGGGACTTGGTTCCTTTGTTGTCGAATTGCTGGCAACTTTTGTCTGAAAATCGGAAAGCGGTTTTGCTTTGTGGGCATTCGTCGCATATTAGCATTCGCGATATCAATCAGATTTTGGTGGCCGATTATGGTCGAAAGGGAGTCGGCAAGTGCGAGGTATCGCAAGCGTTCTTGTTGGACTCGCACGATCGCAAGTTGGATTGTGGTTTTTCAGCCAAGTACAGTTGGAAATAACCACTCGCGGCATGCCTTGTCTTAATCACGAGACTAGTCTTCAGGCGTTGCTATCTGGCCGCTGGGACGGTACGCGCTTTTGGACTTTTGGCGTACACTGCATCCGTCGGAAATTGCCTTTTCTAGGAATTCTCGACCCTCAACTCTCGCAATCAAGGATGGCAAATATTGGCAAGAAATGAACAGCTGATTCGGCAGCACAAGATAATCCAGATCTTGGAACGACGACGCTATGGAGCTTCTCTCGAAGACCTTCGAAATTCGGTGGTGGAAGAATTAGGTTTGGGGACGTTGCATGTCCGAAGCATCCGCCGAGATATTGAAGCGTTGCAAGCCGCGGGGATGGGGATCGTCACGGAGGAAACACAAAGCGGAAAAGTATGGAAGATGAGCCGCGTCGAAAAGGGGCTCAACAAGATCACCATTACTTCAAGCGAGTTGATAGCGCTTTCCATGGGCCGGGACTTGTTGTTGCCTCTGGTGGGGACTCAGTTCTGGCAAGGCATCGAGGCGTTCTGGAACAAAGTTCGTGAACAGCTTCCGGCTGGCGTTTGGGACCACTATCAACGTTATCGCAGAACCTTGATCGTATTAGGCGTACCTGCCAAGACGTACGAAAAGCAGCAAGGAATCCTGAAGACTATCAACCGTTCGATTCAAGAGCACCGCAAGCTTGAAATCGAATATGAGTCCTTGGGTAAGCCTTTGTCGACGAGAGTCTTGGAACCCTACGGGCTGGCGATCTATCAATCGAGTATTTACGTGATCGCGATCGAGTCGGGGAAAAACGAAGACGACGAACCACAAGACCGATTGCGTCATTGGAAGCTGGATCGATTTAGCAAGGCGACAGCGCTGGACGCATGGTTCAAGGCTCATGAAGAAGTGGATCTGGAACACCACTTAGGCAAGAGTGTCGGGATTTTCAGCGGCGAAAATCCTGTCACCTATACAATTCGATTATCGGCGAACGCGGCCAGATGGATCCAGGAAGATCCGTGGCACGCTCAGCAACAGCTGGAATTTCAAAGCGATGGTTCATGCCTGTTAAGGGTGTCGGCTTACCATCCCATGGAGATCATTCCCAACGTTTTGAAGCTAGGCAATGAGGCTCAGCTGCTGGAGCCGGCAGAAGGCCGCAAAGCCATCAAAAAAGTAATCCAGCAAATGGTAAAAGATTATGCTTGATGAACCGATGTCGCTAGCCGCGATACGATCCAAACTGCACCGCAGACGCTAGCCGCGATTGGGCTTTCCCTGAAAAATATGCGTATCGCGACTAGCGCCCGCGGCTCAGGTTAGTCCGACAACGTTCGGCTTTACAATACATTCCCTTCATCAACACTTCACCAATCCAGTATCGATACAATGACAATCCATCAACCCGCTTTCACTCGACCTATCGTTCAAATTTCGCTCGACTTAACCAACATCGATGAAGCGTTGGAAACAGCGGCGCTGGCCATGCGGGCTGGTGTCGACTGGCTGGAGGCAGGCACCCCTTTGATCTTAGCCGAGGGGCTGCACGGGATACGAGCGCTTCGAAAAGCTTTCCCCGGGGTGCCCATCGTGGCCGACTTGAAGACCATGGACGGGGGCTACTTGGAGGCGCAAATGATGGCCCAAGCCGGAGCGACTCATGTGGTGGTCATGGCCCGAGCTCACGAAGAAACCATTCGCTGCGTTGTCAAAGCTGGCAAAGATTTTGGCGTGCAAGTCATGGGCGACAACATGATCTGTCCCGATATGGTGGCAGGTGCAAAATGGCTGGAAGACTTAGGCTGCGATTATGTGATCCATCATATTGGATACGATGAACGACGCGGGATTGCCGCCCGTGGAATGCGCATGCCCAGCCCGCTCGATCAACTGCGTCAAGTTGTGGATGCAATCAAAATTCCTGTGCAAGCCGTGGGTGGATTGTCGCTGGAACAAGCGATTCAATGTCCCGAGTATGGAGCACCGCTCGTGGTATTGGGTGCACCACTGACGATCGATGCGGATGCGTTCAAAACGGCGACCGGCGACTTAGAAGCTTCGCTGAGAATGATCTGCGAGAAGATTCATGCCAGTCAAGTGCGGCAGCTTGGTAGCTGATTCCCGCGAGTCTCTGAGAGACTCGCCTAAGTGATGATGCCGAACTGTTTGTGGTTACGTGCTTGGCTTGCCTTGCTTAATCTACTTGGCCATGTTCTCAAGCATGTCGTTCATGCCAGGGAACAGTTCTGCACCACCAGTCAAATCTTTGAGGGCTCCGATGTGCAGTTCCTTGGCAGAGCGGATCGCTTGATTCATAGCATCGCGAGTCAGTTGCTCGAGCAAGGCCTTGCTTTCACCCGACGAAATCCCTTCGGACATGCTAACCGATTGGACTAAGCCCAAGCCATTCATTTCAACATTGACCGACATGCCATCGCGAGTTGCAGATCCGTAAACGCGGGCTGTTTCAAGTCTCGCGTTGATGGCTTTCATTTGGGGCCCCAGTTGCGTTAGGTTCCGCATGGCGCCGGCGAGATTGGTTAGGTTTTTGAACATGTCGTTGGAGTGGGGGTTCGTTGGAGTGAGGGAAGTGCGGGCTATCGCACTTTGCGAATGAACAGTTTGAAATCGCGGTCGATCTTAACAAGATCTTCCCCGAAGCATGCCTGAAATAATTCGATTCGCTCTTTGGAGGTGGACTGGTTACCAGGACTTTTCAACTTCAGCTGCTTCAAATAGCTCACGAACTGCTTGGGTTTGCTTTTGAGTAGAAAGTAAGTCAGCGCCCAAGATTCCGCGTAAGCATGGGTCAGGGTTTCGCCTGAGCGGAGGCGATTGTCGTGCAGCAGCAGCTGTTCGAGCGAATCTTCCGGACGGTTGGGCAAGTACTTGGCAAACACGTTGAGATTGTGGCGGTTGACTTTGCCGGTCCCGCCCCAGCCATTGGAGCTGTTCGGGTCTGGGGACTCGAAGAACATCGCCAAGCCTTCACTCAGCCATAGCGGATTATCGCCGAGCCTTACCTGGAGCCCACTGTTGAAGGCGATTTGATGGCAGGCTTCGTGCACAATCGTCGCGACCGTTCTTTCTGCTTGCGGTCTCGACAGGATTTGATTGATCAGTTCCTCACGTCCGACTTGGGCATTGGGCGGAAGGATCCCTTCGATCCCAGTTAGATCGTACGATGCCAGTCGGTTGTTGGCTTGGTGATAGTAACCGATGGTGTTTTCGGCCCCGTCGAATTCGCTGCTTGCGTGTTTCAGATAAGCTTCTTTGTCATCGAACACCATTGCGACCAGAGGAAACCTTGGGGGCGACAGCTCGAAGCCTTTTTCTTTCCAAAACCGGTAGAAGCCTTTGTAAAGTCGCTCGTAGAGACTGGCGTTCCAGCGGGCGTAAACGTCCGAGGTGTTGTAGCAGACAACGAAATGGTCTGTGATAATAAATTTGGAACCCCGTGGCATAGCAAGCAACGTTTTGGCTGCGAGCTCCTTGCTGGTGGTCGGCACAAGCGTCTCGGTTGGCGGAAGCTCTTCCAGTCGTTGAAGATCGGCGGGAGGGACTGCCGTCAATGCTCCGTCAGCATCCAGGAACAAATGTCCCTCGGTCGGACTGCAGGAGACAAGCTCCCCCGTGACCACCTGGGGCTGATTTTCAAGGTCGAAGGTAACGCGATACAGACGACCTATCAGGTTGCTGGCCTGGAGAGGATTGGCACGATCGGTGGGGACGGGGTCATTGAGGACGGGGTCATTGAGGACGGGGTCATTGAGGACGGGGTCATTGAGGACGGGGTCATTGAGGACGGGGTCATTGAGGACGGGGTCATTGAGGACGGGGTCATTGAGGACGGGG
>CAITIF010000005.1 GCA_903892365.1 uncultured Pirellula sp.
TGCCATGGATGCTGGTTTTGCTTGAATTGCCTTGTCGTTAACGAATCGGCGAAGATCATCCGCAAAGTCAGTAGCGGTTTCGTAGCGATCGTTCGGGTTCTTTGAGATCGCCTTGGTGACAATAATCTCAAGCTCAGGTGGGATGCTTGGATTGTAGGTACGGATCGACTTGGGCTCTTCAAAGGAAATTTGTCGCATCAGCTCTTTAGGATCACTTCCATGAAATGGAACACTGAGCGTGAGCATCTCATAGAGGGTCACACCTAAAGAATAGATGTCTGTTCGATGATCGATCAGAAATCGACGGCCTGAGGCTTGTTCGGGACTCATGTATTGATAGGTGCCGACAATATCGCCCGGACGTGTGGCGGCTGGGTTGTTTCGGATCATCGCCAATCCAAAGTCAGTAACCCACGGTTTCCCATTCGCATCGATCAGAATATTGGATGGTTTGATATCGCGGTGAACGACTCCTTGGTCATGAGCATGAGCGAGAGCATCTGCGATCTCTGCACCGATGCAAGCGATCGATTTGTAGAGTGCAAGTCCGTGTCCGCTGCCGCGACGCGACGAGAATGCGGCCACGAAGTCTTCGACGGTTAGCTTCTTGGCTCCGGACGGCCTGGGGGGATGGCCATCGGGGCGATCATGCTTTTTCCTACTGTCTTTCGTTTTCGAGAAACCACGTTTAGGAGTTTCCGATAACATATGCCCGTCACCGCCTCGAACTTGAACTCTTATACTTGATATGATCTGCGACAGGTTCTGACCATCAATCAGTTGCATGGAGTAGAAGTGGATTCCCTGTTCAGTACCCACTTGATAGATTTGAACAATGTTCTCGTGGTCCAGTTGTCCAACTGCGAAGGCCTCGTTTTTGAATCGAGTGATCTGATTGGGGTCGACAAGTGACGCGGCAGGTAAAACCTTGACAGCAACGCGACGATTCAGATTGAGTTCGATGGCTTCATAGACGATTCCCATTCCTCCGCGACCCAGCAAGCGAATGATTTGATAACCTCGTCTTGAGAGCGATGGAGAATCGGAGGCGTTGGCATCGAGGCTAGGAATGCTCGAGTGCTCGGGATCAATCGTCGCATGAGACAGGTCGTCGTTGAATTCCTGGTTGAGATCGAATGGAGTAGTCCCGCTTGACTGTTCGTTCGGTTGTTTTGATTCGTATTGCATTAGTCCCCCCAAACTCAACGGATCTCCTGCGAATCTTAGCAAACTGCTAAAGAAGTTCAGCATTGTCGCATTGTGAAGCTTGGTCCGCAACTTGAAAGAAATGGAATCGAATCAGGTACCTACTTTATCGCGTTCGAGGGCTTTGTCGCTTGCTACGGTTGGCCTTCGCCCCCACGATCTCGAAGAACACGAAAGCTTAACAATCATTTTCGTTGTGCTTTAGCTGGCTTCATTCCCAAGATGCGGCCAACCTCAACTTGCCACTAACCGTATGAACAAATGCTGTGTTCTTTTGAGAACTCTTCGTAAGAACGAAAAGTACTAGAAGAGTCCGTCGAAAGATGTGAGTCGAAGAATTTCCGAACCATGCTTTCACTAGCTATCTTTCGACCTCCATTTTTTGACCGCAAGAGTGCGACTCGATTCGGAATGTCCCTTGGAGAGACACTCCACTTTCGATGTTGGGCACAAACCCAGGGCGAACCTGGGCTTGGAGTTCAATAGAAATCGTAAGTCATTTCAGCAAGACTATTTAGTGTGGCTTTCGATCGGGATTAGCACGAGGTTTTGGGGCGTGAGTCGGTTGAGCGAACATCCCAAGATCCTGGTTTAGCCGCTACTCCTTTCGCTCGAGTCCAACTATGCTAAGTTGAATGTAGTTGTGGCTGTTTTTCGCAGTTTCAACCCACCCCCCACCGCCTGCCTCAGGTCCCGCCTTGATTATGTCCTTCCGCAAACTTGTCTTTTTGGCTGCGCACGCCGCGATATTGCTTTGCGTGCACCGCTCTGCAAACGCGCAAGAGCCCACTTTCGAACGGCATATTCGGCCCATTCTCAGACAGCACTGTTTTGATTGCCACGGTGCCACCGACACGAAAGAAGGCAACCTCGACCTCCGACTTGTCCGGTTCATGAAACAAGGGGGCGATTCCGGTGCTGCGATCAACTCCGAAAATTTGAGTGAAAGCCTGTTGATCCAGCGTGTCGTAAGCGGCGAAATGCCACCCGGCGAAGCTCATATGCCCGCCGAGCAACTTGCGATACTCAAGAAATGGGTCGAGGCTGGCGCTAAGACCGATCGGCCTGAACCAGAACAGATTGGGCCCGGTGTCCCTATCACCGCGGAAGATCGCGACTATTGGGCCTTTCGTCCCATCACTCGCCCTGTCGTCCCAGAGATTAGAAACACAGTCACTAGAGAACAGGCAGACCGAGTTCGAACGCCCGTCGATGCGCTGCTCCAACAAGCTATGCCCGCTGGCGTCTCTTTGTCGCCTGATGCTGATCGCGAGACTCTCATTCGCCGCGCCTACTTTGATTTGACCGGCCTGCCTCCAAGCCTCGAAGATATGGAACGATGGACCAAATCAACTTACTCCAATTGGTTTGGGCAAATGATCGATACCTTGCTCGAATCTCCCCATTACGGTGAGCGTTGGTCTCGGCATTGGCTTGATGTTGCTGGCTATGCCGATTCCGAAGGACAAACGACGGCCGATGCCGTTCGACCTTGGGCCTGGAAGTATCGTGACTATGTGATTCGGTCCCTGAACTCCAACAAACGGTTTGATCGATTCATCATCGAACAATTAGCCGGTGATGAACTGGCTGGCCCTCGCAATGGCGATTGGACTCCGGAGCAAATTGAACTGTTGACCGCTACCGGTTTCCTCACGATGGCCGCCGACGGTACTGGAGCTGGTGACAACAGCCCAGAAGCTCGCAACAAAGTTATCGCGGATACCATCAAGATCGTCAGCTCATCTCTGCTGGGTGTCAGTGTCGGCTGTGCACAATGCCACGATCATCGTTACGATCCGATTTCCCAAATGGACTACTTCGCGATGCGAGCTGTGTTCGAACCCGCATTCGATTGGCAACAGTGGCGAGTTCCCGACGATCGACGCATTTCCCTTTACACCAACGCAAACCGCGAACAAGCTGCCGCGATCGACCAAGAAGCTCAAAAAATTGCCGAAGAGCGAGCTGCAAAACAAAAGCTTTACATGGCTCAAGCGCTCGACAAGGAACTGCTCAAGTACGAAGAGCCCCTCAAAACCGAACTGCGCACAGCCTACGAAAAGCCCGAAAACGAACGCTCCGAAGAGCAGGTCATGCTGCTCAAAAAGTACCCGAGCGTGAACATCTCGCCAGGCGTCTTGTATCAATATCTTCCTCAGGCCGCCGAAGAGCTCAAAACGTATGACGCGAAAATTGCCGAGACCCAAGCTCGCAAACCCGTCGAAGAGTTCATCCGAGCCATGACCGAGGCCCCTGAACGGATACCGGAAACCTTCCTCTTTCATCGCGGTGACCATCAGCAGCCCAAACAAAAAGTCTTGCCTGCCGACCTGACGATCGCTGCTGACGAAGGTGCCTTACCAAACATACCCGAACGGGCTCCCAACTTGAAAACCAGCGGACGACGATTGGCATATGCGCGTTGGTTGACCAGCGGCAAGCATCCACTGGTGGCTCGTGTGCTGGTCAACCGAGTTTGGTTGCACCACTTTGGTCAAGCGATTGTGCCTACGCCTTCGGAGTTTGGTAAGCTTGGAATGCCACCTACCAACTTGGCGCTGCTGGACTGGCTGGCCGACGATTTCATGCGAAGCGGCTGGGACCTAAAACAATTGCATCGCACGATCATGAATTCGACCGCTTGGCGACAGAGTGCCATTCGCGATGAGTCCAAATCGGCTATCGATGCCGAAAACGCTTCCTATTGGCGCAAGTCGATCCAACGCTTGGACGCCGAGGTGATTCGGGACCGAATGTTGGTTGCGTCTGGAACACTCGAGCCGAATATGTTCGGTCCACCTATCGCGATCAAGGCGGACGATGCAGGGCAGATCATCGTCGATGGTCAACAGAAACGACGAAGCCTGTATCTCCAAGTGCGACGATCGCAGCCTGTGGCTATGCTTCAGAGTTTTGATGCGCCGGTGATGGATGTGAATTGCGAACGACGACCGGTTTCCACCGTTGCGACGCAGTCCTTGATCATGATGAACGGCGAGTTCGTATGGCAACAAGCGGAATTGCTAGCCGCTCGGGCCATGCGAGAAGCGGTACCTCTGTCGTCCGATCAGCTAAACAATCTGCCCGAGATGCCCGCGCCGCTTCAACCTGAGTGGCGATATGGTTATGGAGAATTCGATGAACCAACGCAACGAATCGTGAACTTTACCGACTTGCCGCACTGGACCGGAACCGAATGGCAAGGTGGAGCTCAACGTCCCGACCCAACCATCGGCTGGGTTATCGCCAATCCAAACGGCGGACACACGGGCGCTCGCTACGCATCGATCCGGCGCTGGACGTCGCCCAGCAATAGCCGCATCCGTATCGATGGCGCGCTTCAACACGGATCACCCAACGGCGACGGAGTCCGAGGAAGAATCGTTTCGGACCGACGCGGACTCTTAGGGCAATGGCAAGTGCTCAATAACATGGCCCAGACCAAGATCGATGAGTTCGCCGTTGAGGCTGGCGAGTCGATCGACTTTGTCGCGGACTGCATCACCAACGAGAACTCCGATTCGTTCACGTGGACAACCAAGATTGCATTCTCGGCCGCGGAGGGAGCTTCCCAAGAACGCACGCGAGACAGCGTGGCAGAATTTCATGGCCCCTTTTCCGTCGATAGTTTTAGTGATCTTCCCTCGCAGTTGCATGTCGCTTGGCGAATTGCATATAGTCGTCCACCGAGCCAAGCCGAGTTCCAGCTTTCGATGGCACATGTGGCTGAACAATTGCGAGCCATCCAAAAAGACCCACGCGGCATTGCACCCGGCTCGAATATCACCAAACAAGTTTTGGTAAACTATTGCCATGCGTTACTAAACTCAAGCGAATTCGTTTACGTCGATTAGGAGCA
>CAITIF010000006.1 GCA_903892365.1 uncultured Pirellula sp.
GGATATCCAACCGATTTTGACCGCGCGAGGATGCAATTCTGGTCCATGCCACGGTAAGTCCCGAGGTCAAAACGGGTTCGCTCTTTCGCTGCTTGGTTTCGATGCGAACATGGATTTCGATGCGATTGTCAAGAACGCACGAGGACGCCGCATCAAGATCGCCTCGCCCACGGAAAGTTTACTGCTGACCAAAGCCATTGGGAAACTGCCTCATGGTGGTGGGGTTCGCTTTTCCGAATCGGATGAAGACTATCGGCTCTTGCTGCGATGGATCCAGCAGGGGAGCAAACGTACAGACGAAACCGATCCAAAGCTCGTTTCGATTGAGCTGACGCCGAAACCCTATTCGTTGAAAGCGGGTCAGCAAGAGTCCTTGACGGTCACTGCCACCTACAGCGATGGCCATCTACGCAATGTTACGAACATGTGTGCCTTTCAATCCAATGAGCCAGCGGTAGTTTCTGTTTCCACGGACGGTCGGCTGCAAGCGGGAATGCTACCAGGCGAAAGCACGATCATGGCTCGTTACATGGGAATGATTGCCACATGGAGCACTGCGGTTCCAAGATCGGAGGTTGTTCCCAGTACCCAATACGATTCACTGCCACGCAATAACTTTATCGATGGACTTGTTTACGCCAAGCTTGCCACGCTCAACATCTTGCCAAGCGAACCATGCAACGAGACTCAATTTCTTAGGCGTCTGTACCTGGATGCTATAGGTAGATTCCCTTCCGCGACGGAAGTGGAAACCTATCTTCAGGATTCTCACCCCGACAAAAAATCGCGTTGGATTGAAGCGGTTTTGCAGCGCCCTGAGTATGCAGATTTTTGGGCGAACAAATGGGCTGATTTACTCCGCCCAAACCCCTATCGAGTTGGAATCAAAACGACTTACAGTTTGGATGCCTGGCTTCGCGATGCGTTTCGCAAGAACCTTCCGCACGATGAGTTTACGAGAAGGCTGGTTACGGCTCAGGGGAGCACTTGGCGAAACGGAGCGGTTACCATTTTTCGCGACCGGCGGGAGCCAGCTGAAATCACCACCATGGTCAGCCAATTGTTTTTGGGACTTCGGATGGAATGTGCGAAATGCCATCAGCATCCCTTTGAAGTTTATGGGCAAGCCGACTTCTATGGCATGGCGGCTCATTTTGCCAAAGTTGGCTACAAGGGCGTTGGCTTATCGCCGCCAATCTCTGGGAGTGAAGAGATCGTATTCGCTCGAGCTGATGGCGAAGTGCGGCATCCTTTAACGAACCAAGTGCTTCACCCGACCCCATTGTTTGGTCAAGCGCGAGAAACGCAACCCAACGAGGATCCTCGTACGGTCCTAGCAGACTGGATGACAAATCCTTCCAATCCAACGTTTGCTCAAGTTGCCGTCAATCGATTGTGGGCTGAGGTTTTTGGCCTTGGAATTGTTGACCCTGTCGATGATTTTCGGGCCACCAACCCCGCCAGCAATCAGCCCTTGCTGACTGCGTTAGCGGATCATTTTCGGTCGGTAGGGTATGACAATAAGAAGATGCTAGCGACGTTGTTTGCGAGCCATGTCTATCAACTTTCATCAAGACCCAACCCGACTAACGAATCGGATCATCGCAATTTCTCAAGGCACTATCGGAAGCGTTTGCGAGCCGAAGTTCTTTCCGATGCA
>CAITIF010000007.1 GCA_903892365.1 uncultured Pirellula sp.
GGTACTTGACCCTCTGGGGCGATTCACCGAAGAGGACGTTGCATTGCTTCTTGGGTTAGCAGACCAAGCGGCTGTCAATCTCAATAAAACTCGGATCTACAGCCAGTCCATTACAGATCGAATGACCGGCCTTTACAATAGCCGATACTTCGAACAAGTTTTCTTCGACCAGATGAGTGACTCAATCGCAAAACAGGAGCCACTGACCATCGCGATTTGCGATATCGATCACTTCAAAAAGTTTAACGATCAACACGGTCACGCTGCTGGCGATGAAGTCTTGAAACATGTCGCAAAGATTTTCGCATCGTGCGTTCGACTGCAAACCGAAGACCTCGCTTTCCGATACGGAGGCGAAGAATTCTGCATGCTGATGCCCAACACTCGGCCTAGCGACGCCATGCTAGTCTTAGAAAAATTCCGTGAGAAAGTTGCAAGCTCAGGGCTCAAGCATGCAGGAAACGACCTTGTTGTTACCGTTTCGATTGGCCTAGCAACGTCACTGGTTGATGGCAGCGAAGTCAAAGAATTATTCGAACGGGCAGATGAGTCGCTTTACGCCTGCAAGAACAATGGCCGTAATCAAGTGCGCCATTTCGCAGCAGGGTCCATGATCGCTTTCCAAGAAGCAGACTTGGCCGAGAAAATCAAGAATGCATACGTCGCCAAAGGTGCAGAAGTCGAGTAAGCAAACGGATCTGGGTACGCAAAAGACTTCAGTTGTTTCTAGCAGTCTCAGGACGCATTCTTGCGACTCGCCCTTGTGCCCCCGACGCCCATATCGATCCCTGGGACGAAAGGGCTAAAGTATGAAAACCAATATCTGATAGATCGTGCCAGTTCTGGCCATCGGGACTCCAGTCGCACCCTGACGGGCCGCAAGTGATCCATATCGATTGATGCCCCCACCACGAAAAGCCATTTGGGGCTTTTGCAAAAACAATGCTGGAGCGAAAACCGCGAGGGCGGCTCTCTGAAGGATATTGCCAACTGAGACCACCATCGTAAGTTATTGCGATGTTGGAGGACGCATCGGAATCCATTCGGTAATTGCCACCGACGGCTATGCCATGCAGCGCGTCTTGAAACGACACCGAAAAGATCCCCGACGATTCGTTGCGAGCAATCGGCGGAACCGTATTCGCAGTCCAACTGTTTCCGCCATTTTGCGTTTGGAAAATCCTACTCACGCCCCCTTGGGTCCCGCCCAAACCAATCCAAGCGTGCAAAGGAGGAAAAACCGCGAGACTTGAATTGCTCGCTGCAAAGCCTGCTTCTCCTTTTTCGATGGGCGGCAGGTCCTGACTATCCAAGGCTCTCCAGGATTCACCTTCATTGTCTGTTTTCAAGATCAACATTTTCCCGTCTACAGGATCACTAAAAGCAAGTCCTGTACGTTCGTCCCAAAGCCGCAATCCATCCAGAAACGCTTCAGGCGATGAATGCTCGTAAACACAAACCCATTCGACTCCACCATTCATTGATTTCATGATTCGAGCGGGTTGGCCTGCCGTAGCCACAAGAACTTTTTGTGCATCCCACGCATGGATCGAGCGAAATTCGATGCCCGGAGACTCGCCACCCGCAAACCCTTTACCCGTCAGGCCAGTAACGGCTAGCTTGGTCCAGGTGCCGCCGCCATCGATCGTTCTGACAACAGTGCCCTTGCTTCCGCAAGCCCATGCAATCTGATCATCGATCGCCATAAGCCCACGCAAGCTAGCATCGGTGCCAGTGTCGTAGATTTGCCATTCCTGGAATGCATTCAGAGGCTCTGTGAGGCAAAGCAAGGAAAGCCAAAATCGGAAGATGCCCCAAATTGCAAGGGAACCCAAACACCGACCTCGTTGTGACCTCCTGCCGTAGGCCTTGAAAGCATTACTGAAGATCATATTTGCGTTCCACCATAGCTCGGTTTCGCCCAGCAGACTTCGCATTGTAAAGCAATTTGTCCGCACGCCCAAACCAACATTCTGCGTCGTCATCCGCCCTCAATACGGCAGCTCCAACCGACACTGTTAGTTTCCCAAGGGGTAGATCTGAATTACGGACGGTTAAGTCACTTTCGAAAAAGTGTTGGCATATTTCCTCGGCTAAGTGCTTTGCCTTATCCGGAGCAACCGACACGAAAACAGCAAATTCATCACCTCCATACCGAGTTACAATCGCCTCCCCTGTCAACTTCTTTAAGGTGGTGCCGATAAACCGAAGCA
>CAITIF010000008.1 GCA_903892365.1 uncultured Pirellula sp.
ATCGACATCATCTTCAACGATTAAGATATCGCGATCATCACCGATCGTGTTCAAGTCATTGGTCGCACCAAATAGCTCTTCGAATTCTCCATCATCACCGATCTCGTTGAGGCGATGAATATTAAACTCTTGCGATATAGAGGAGAAATTCATTGAACCGATCGCTTCTTGCAACTCTTCTTCGATTTCACTGGCGGGGAAAATCGAGGAGATGGGGTGCGCGGTTTGCGATCCCAGCGGTGTGTCGGGAAACACTTCGTTCAAATCCGTCCATTGCGAGAAGACGTTTTCGGTAACAGTACCGATAGGTCCTGCTACAAAAGCATCGGTTACGTTGAGATGGTTTCGAATTGCGGGACCGACCACTTGAATCTCTTCTTCGAAGTCGTCACCAAAAACATTGCGTGCAACCGTAGGTGTCGGCTTTGGGCTTATCGATGTGCTTGCAGCGGAGGCCACGAACGAGTTGCTGCCAGCAACCTTCACATGATCGACGGACAATTCTGGAATATCGTTACCGCTTGCGGCGATCGAAGCATTGAACTCATCTTCCGAGTCCATCGCGGCGGAATCATCTAAACTGCCAAACTCGATGGATGCTGAGTTTGTCGCGGGAACAAGATGGCCACTCTCAGACCATGGGCAAGGAAGTTGCTGTAGGTCGGCCCAAGCTTCTTCGATCAAAGAGGATGAAATTGGTTTCTGTCCATAATTGAACCCAAGAAGTAACGCGTGGTCCATGAGTTGATGAACCAAACGAGGAATGCCTTCCGTTGCGCGATAGGCACTAGCGATAGCCTCAGAGGTACAAACGCTGTCAACTTTTGATCCAGCCGTCTGAATTTGGAAGCGCACTTCTTGTTGAACTTCTTCATAATTCCAAGCCGTTAAGTAGCAACGCACCGCTAACCGCTGGTTCAATGCTTCCAGTTGGGGGTTAGCAAGTAAGTGTTCTAGCCGCATGCTACCAACAAGCACAATTCGAACCCGAGCGTCACCTTGTATGACGATATTGCTCAGGGCTCGAAGTTCTTCCAGAAGCTTGATAGGCAATGTGTCTGCCTCATCCACAATCAGTACCAATGGGGATGCTGGGGTACGAGCTTGGGGTTGCAGATGATCATACAAACTGAGCCGTAGTTCACCTTCACCTTGCTCGCGGTACGAAAGTTTGAGTTTGGCCAAAACGCTTTGCAATAGAGCACGGCGACTGCACAGCTGTGCGCCTTGTAGGAATACGACCTGAAAGTCTTTAGCGATATCTTGTGCCAAGCGGAGTGCGGTTGTCGTTTTTCCGAAGCCCGTTCCTCCGAAGATGACAGCCGGGCCTTCCGCTCGACGCAATACGCGGGATAGTGTGGACCGAATCTGTTCTTCGTTGCGAGAAGAAAAGAAGGCACTGAGATCAGGTACTGCAGAAAATGGCCGACGATTGAAACCGTAAAACGACTCGTACATAGTCCGAAGCCCTTCGAAGCATTTCGATGAAGTGATTGGAAGTTCAATCGGAAAAATGTTTCATAGCTCTTAAGTGTCCTTACTTTGTACTGCGTTAAATTTTCATCTTTCGTAACAAACTAACATCACACGCTGGTAAAGAGACGTGCGAGTGCCAGTAGAGGTTGCGAAATACTCAAATCTCGCCAATTCGCATCAATTGCAAATCGAACCGCTGCCGAGGCACCCCAAAACAACAATGACCATTCGCAACCACTGATCCACCACTGCAAATGATTGCTAGATCGTGTTTCGGGTTTCGCGGTGACTGTTAGTTCACGTTTCGACCCCACACGAAATAAAGGGATCTGAAGTTCATGTAGTGTGGTTTCGTAGTTGCTTGAAGCAGAAAACGAGTGTGCGGGTTTGCCACGAAGCAAATAAGCTAACCCGATACCTGCCATAGCGCCCAAAAGCAAACCGACCATCGGAGCAATCAAGGGATCCTTGGTAATGAATGGATACCATTTCGAGAGCGAGGTAACTGACACGGTTCCAATTAAGTGAAATCGCTCGGACTGAAGTTGACTTTGCAACGCAGCTGCTCGCTGCTGCAAAGAGGTAACATTTATGGTTGCATTGGGAGTTGTGTTGGCCATCGCTAACGTCGAGTCGGAAGGTACCGAATTACTTTGTTTGGTGAAGCCGACCGTTTGGGCCGGGACGGTGGGCGAATTTGGGTCGTGAGGTCGCAACTCATCAGCGGATCGATAGCGATTGGCTAGGTCGAGCTTGTAATGGATCCACCTCAGTTCACGAGCGGTAGCTGTGTTATCGAGTTTCTTCGCCGAGGGTTCCGTCAAAGTCGCAAGCCACGCTTTGAATTCTTCGATGCTGAGACGTTGATTCCATTCGCTTTCCAAAGTGACGCAATGCAAATCGGGAAGATCGGCCTGAGTCCGAGTCGCGACTGGTTGAGCGGAATGAGCAGATGCTAACTCCTTTGTGGCAACTTTTCGCAACGATACACAGGCCGGATGCTGTAATGCTGGGTGGGTATCGTTTAACATTTCATAGAGGACATCCAAGCGACTACTATTCAAGACTACAGTACTTTGGA
Organism: uncultured Pirellula sp.; assembly: GCA_903892365.1. Lineage (GTDB taxonomy): Bacteria > Planctomycetota > Planctomycetia > Pirellulales > Pirellulaceae > JBKCUI01. The sequence goes on from CAITIF010000008.1 coordinate 2,558, forward strand.
TGCGAAAGGTCATCGGACCTTGTGGGAACAAGTTTAATGACCACAATGCTCCTAACAGGGAGCAAAGCAGGGTGAACCAGAGAATGGAAGGGGGACGGTGGGGTGCCCCTGATTTTCGCGAAACCGATGTCATCGTGACGTTACCTGTGGGACTTCCTTGTCCTGGGGATGCTTTCGTTTTTCATCGACATCCTAGCCCCAATTACTCAACGATTCTGATAGATGCAGGCTTTTAGTGTACTGGTGTACGGCTGAAGAAGCTGTCCAAAACGATTCCTCCATGACCAAGTTATTTCGTACCAAAGTTTGTGGCATCAAGACAACGGATGATTTATGCGATGCCATCAAGGTTGGGGTCGATGCCATCGGCTTGAATTTTGTGCCAGAAAGTCCCCGCTTCATCGCTCCTAAAGTTGCGGCCGAATTGTCCGCTGCGGCGGCAAACAAGGATTTGGCACATAAAGAAGGAGTGGGGCGAATCGCCTTGATTGGGATTTTCGTGAATCCAACTCCAGACTTCGTTCGCCAAATTTTGAGAATCGTTCCCCTTCAGTTCGTGCAGCTGCATGGCGAGGAACAGGCCGATGATTGGCGCAACTTTGACGACGCGCCGTTGATTAAAGCAATCCGTTGGTCCGGCGAAAGTCACCAAGCTGGCTATTTGACCCGATGGCATCAGTTGCTAGGAAGTAGACTCGCTGCCTTTTTGGTTGATGCACCTTCTACCGATGTGCGAGGTGGAAGTGGACTAAAGGCCGATTGGAATTCACTTGTGCCGCGGCCCTCAGTGATTGCCGGTAAGCCGCTGATTCTTGCCGGCGGATTGACGCCAGACAATGTAGCCCAAGCCATTGCTACGGTCCAACCAGTCGCAGTTGATACTGCAAGTGGCGTTGAAAGCGCACCTGGAAAAAAAGATGCAGGCAAGATGCAGCGTTATGTCCAAAACGCTCATGAAGCTTGGCATCGGCTCAAAAAGTAATTTCATTTGCAGCGTGGTATTTCGGTATGGAATTGAAATGGCTCACGCAAAGAACATTCCCACTTAGAATTTCGCTTCATCCATTTTGATTTTGTTGAGACAAGTGAACTATGCCTGAGATTCAAGCTTTCCGTGGACTGAGATTCAACTTGGCAACAGTGGGCTCGCTCAGCGATATCGTCGCACCACCTTATGATGTGATCGATAGCTCCTTGCAGGATAATCTGTATGCACGCTCTGAATACAATGTCATTAGGCTAGAGCTCAATCGAGCTGAGCCTTCCGACGTTACCGGCGATGAGATCTATCATCGTGCTTCACGCTTTCTGAGAACTTGGATTCGTGATGGAGTGTTGGAAGCGGAGGGGGATCCTGCGATTTACGTTTACCACCAAGAGTTCAAGTACGCGGGACAGGCACATGTGCGAAAAGGCTTCATGGCCCGTGTTCGTTTGCAACGATTCGGAGAAGGAAATATCTACCCTCACGAACAGACTCATGCAAAAGCGAAAGATGATCGCCTCAAATTAACTCGAGCTACACAAGCGAATCTCAGTCAAATCTTTGGCTTGTATCCCGATCCTGAGAATACGGCGCAAGAGATTTTGGAACAACACATTGTTACTGTGCGACCGTTGGAGGCGATCGATCATCTTGGTGTCATTCACCGAGTTTGGCCCGTAACGGATGCTCGCATCATCGGTGATGTGGCGGCCTTGGTTTGCAATCTCCCGATGTTTGTGGCAGATGGCCATCATCGTTATGAGACCGCTTGCAACTATCGCGATGAACTTGCTGCTCAGGGGCAACTGACGCCCGAGCATCCTGCCAATTATGTACTTTCTATGCTCATCGGAATGGATGATCCAGGGTTGTTGGTTCTGCCAACTCATCGATTATTGGAAGGGGTCCCCGAATATTCCGTCGCTGAGATCTGTGAGAAAGTATCTCCTTGCTTCGATTGTGAAGTTGCCGGCGATGGTCCGGAGGGAGCCGACAAAATCTGGAAGGATATGGAGGAGATCGATGACCAGATGATGATGGCTCTGTACTCTTCCAAGGACAGCAAATGGGTCACGCTTACGGCGAAAAAGGAAGCGATTGAGCAGATGGCAAAATTAGCCCCCGACCATAGCCCTGCCTGGCAAGGATTGGGCGTGGCCATTTTGCATCGTCTGGTTTTCGAAGAGTTATTGAGCTTGAGAGATATACCCAAGCCCACTTACGTGCATTTGGTGGAGGAGGTCGTGGCTGGGTTGAAGGGTGAGCTAGAAGGCCATCGTCACTATCCTTTAGCCGCTTTGGTGATGCCGGCTACGATCGAACATATCCGTCAGGTCAGTTTGCATCAGGAACGAATGCCTGCCAAGAGCACTTATTTTTATCCCAAGCTCTTGAGTGGCTTCGTGTTCCATAAACTCGATTAGATAGCGTTTCGCGTGGAACAATTTGCCCAAACGATGCTATCGTTTCCCGTGAAACCAGGGTAACTGTTCCGAAACTGACGTTTTCAGCGGCTACCTACATGCGGTAAACTCTCATCCGTGCGATTGGAAGGATTCCAAGTTTGGCGGCGGGGATGGATCGGTGGCGCGGATATTCTGTATAGCAAACCAAAAAGGAGGCGTGGGTAAGACCACGACTGCTGTTAATTTGGCTTTTGCATCCGCCAAAGCAGGGTGCCGAACCCTTCTGGTTGACCTGGATCCTCAGTGTAATGCGACCGGCAGCCTTGGACATAAACCTGCGGATCGTCACCCACTTCTGTTGGAGAGACCCCTGCGGGAAAGCCTCCTCGATACGGCAGAAGAGCTGCTGCAACTGCTGCCGGGCTGTCGCAGCTTCCAAGACGTTGACCATATGGCCAAAGGTGGAAACGGACAGGCCGCTGTGCTGCAACAGCATTTGGATAGCGGTATGTCGGGCTTTGATATGGTCTATATTGACTGCCCACCTTCGCTCGGAGCCTTGACTCAAGCGGCTTTGGGAGCAAGTACAGAAGTGCTCATGCCTATTCAATGCGAGTATTTCGCCATGGAAGGTCTGAGCCAAATGATTCAGGTAATTCGACAGGTGATGCAGCATCAACCTGGGAAATTGACCTTTGGCGGAATCGTACTAACGATGTACGATCCATATCTGGAGTTGACCCACGAGGTGGATCGTGAGGTTCGAGAGTTTTTTGGTGAGATTGTTTTCGATACGGTAATCCCCAGGGATGTGGCGATCGCAGAAGCACCCAGCCATGGATTAAGTGTGCTGGACTACGCTCCTCGGTCCAAGGGAACCCGAGCTTATATTGAACTATGCATGGAGGTATTGGAACGTGACTAAAGATCGACGTCTTGGTAAAGGGCTGGCCGCTCTGCTCGGAACACCCTTGGATGAAATGCAACCTGCTGCTGGCGGAGCTGCCAACGCAACGTTGGATTCTAACTCGAATTCGTCAGCGCCCATGATGCGAGAAGGACGAACCAATACGGTTGCGCCAGCCTTGCAAGCTGTAGCGCACACGACAGCCGCTGTTAGTAGCACGATAGAACTTTCCGTAGATGAAATCGAAAACAATCCATTTCAACCACGACGCCAGTTCAACGAAGAAGAAATCGCTGCTTTAGCAGAGAGCCTGAAAGAGCATCAACAACTGCAGCCAGTGCTGGTGCGCCGCGTTGCTGGAAAGTACCAATTGATTTCCGGTGAACGACGTTTGCGAGCTGCGATTCGAGCGGGCTTTAAGACCGTACGAGCCGAAGTGCGTGAAGCGGATGATCGCTTGGTGGCTGAGTTGGCCATCGTAGAGAACTTGCAACGCAAAGATCTAAACCCGATTGAAAAGGCGATGTCTTTCCGCCGCTATCTCGATGAGCATCGTTGCTCTCAAGAAGAACTGGCTCGTCGTCTCAAGATCGATCGCAGCACCATCGCGAACTTGATGCGCCTATTGGAGCTGCCGGACGCAATTCTGGATGATGTACAGACGGATCGTGTTTCAGCTGGTCATGCTCGAGCGTTACTGCCGCTGGGGGATGAAAGTTTGCAACTGCGATTCTGTAAGCAGATCAAAGAGGAACAGTGGAGTGTTCGTGAGACAGAACGTCGGGTAAGCGAATTTCTGCAATCGGAAGATGCTGAGGACGTCTTGGATCGAGCAGCCCCTTCTGTTTCAAGGAAAAAGGCCGTATCCCCCCAAATTGCCTCGTTGGAACAAGAAATTAGGTCGGCTTTAGGGACCAAAGTAGAAATTAAACAGAACAGCAACGGACGAGGCCGAATAGTAGTGCAATTCGGTTCAGAAGAAGAGTTCGAACGAATCCGCGAATTGCTCCTATCCACTGCCAGCGGACCACGTTTGGCCAGGGTGGCATAAAGAAGTTTCGGTTCTCGATGAACCCGGGTTGTCAGGTTGAGTCTTCTAAGTTAGAGTTTTAGCATATTGGTTCTGGCAGTCAGTTTGGCGAACGAATCTGCAAAGTTTCGGATTGATCAAAAAGACAATGTTGCCAGTTTCGATACGGGGTGTAGCGCAGTCTGGCTAGCGCATCTGGTTTGGGACCAGAGGGTCGTAGGTTCGAATCCTATCACCCCGATTTTTTGGGCCTTAAGGGCCGAAAAAATAGAGAGTAGAGAAAAGAGCAGTAGAAAGTAGAGCTGCTCTAGGAAAAGGTTTTGCCGACCC
>CAITIF010000009.1 GCA_903892365.1 uncultured Pirellula sp.
GTCATCGTCGTCGTCGCTTCCAGCCTTGTTATGCTTTCCATCGCAGAAGGGTTTATTGAGCGATTGACCGCAGCCGCAAAGAACATGCGACTTCTTCTTTTTGTCAGGACAAAGCGGGCGTCCATACTTGTCGACGATGTTGACATCCCCCTCAATGATGATAGGGCCTTTCGGGTTACAGCATATTTTGGTTGGGCACGTGTCACAGGGATTGGCCATAATTGTTATTCTCCAGTCGATTGCTCTAGGCAAGCTTTTTCAAAGTGATGCGGCAAGGAAACGGTATTGGCACGGTATAGAAATCTGATTGGCAGCTAAAAAAGTGGTCTGAGAATGTGTGCGGACCAACCTAGCCCTTGGTATTCTCGATACCCTTTGCTTCGCGAGGAACCCATGATGTAAACGTGGTCGCCCAATCGAAACACCCCCGATGCAGATTGTCCCGCTGCCAACTCACGGTGCTCCGATGGAAGCTCGGGCGTGGAACCAAGCGGAACAATCTGAGCATCGGAAGTTTCAATGACTTCGAAATTCCGGCTTGCGTAGAATGCGATGCAGCCCTGAATTCGTTTACCGTTTCGATCTTTCGGCAAACAAGTCTTGAGAATTTTTCCTGACTCTGTGACCCAATCGAACAGGCTTCCAAGGACACCAACTACTTCTCCATCGCGTGCACCATTAGCGCGAACCGCCCCAGAGTAGATCAGAGAACGTCGCCCACCACGCTCTAAATCTGACTCACCGACATCCTGAACAGCGTACTCCCCAAATGTCTTGCAACGCATCGACTTGTTAAACCAAGGATGGTCAGCGACTCGAGCATCCTTCATATCCGGTATCAGCTCAGGATTGGAAGCCGCAACAACACGTCCCATTCGGTTAGATAACACCAAATTTCGATACATGGAATAACTTCCATTCACGTCACGTAACCTTCGACTCGCTGCCTGCACGTTTTCCTCCGTTGGATCCACCAACGCTTGCCAAAGGTACTTGTCCGTTGCCCACCAGCGAATGGCTGCCGAACGTTCAAATAGATTGCGATCAATCAAATCGATGGCCTGCTTGGAAAAGGTTTCCAGCGTCTGCAGATTCAATCGGAGTTCGCCAAAAGCCATCTCGCGAAGAAGTTCTTCCATCTTGGCGGTAGCAAAATCCCCTGTCTCCGTGATTCGCTCAAAAACGGGCCCAAGCGCAACACCTCTCTTGCCCAGCTTGGACGCGAAAACAATTCCATTGAGCGAAATCAGCTTGATGGACTGTTTGTCGTCTTGAACCTTTACGTAGGTATCCTTGTTGATCTCCGGGATAAGCCTGGATCGCATCAGTTCATCCGGACTGATGCCATTCATTTGGCAATTCGCTTCACTTGCAAATATCTCATTGCTGGGAACGATCAAGTGCGAGCTCCAGCCAAGGCCTGCGTAATCGAGATATCCATCCGACATCGCCGAGAAGACGGCGGAATCGTTCCCCTCAATACTCGCATAACTGCTAATCGATCCACCTGGCGTCAACTTGCGATGCCCTCGTGGCAAATGTGCATGCTGGCCAACAGGTATGATATCCGGATCGCTTGACCCCACGATCTTGCCATCGCTGTCAGTAAAGAACGAATACCACCCGTCTTTGGTGTCGCCATCTTCCATCCTTGGCATATAGTCCTGAAGAATGATCCGCGCCTCTTCGGCAAGATCAAAGAACGCCCCCATGGTTCCTACGATCTGGTCTCCCTTACTCGCACTTTTGATCGACGTGCTGAAAACCAAGCAATCACCGGAATCCAATACCGATCGGCTGGTCTTCTCGATCGCGTAATCATTCGCATCCCCCGTATCTTGGGCTCGTTTGAACCACGGTTCATCGGCTACCGACCGCCCCAGGACGTGGGCACGACGCTTTGCATTCGCATTCGCGATGATGATCCCGTCGGAGGTGGTAATAACCAAGTCTCGATAAAGGGTGTAAGAACTACCAATATCCTCTAGGCGACTGCAGGCGATAGCAACATGCTGATGCACATCTTCAAGGTTTTTGATAACCTTCTGCAGCATATTGAGCGTTGCTTCTTGGCTCTTGCCTTTGCCAAGTTGCTCAGCGAGTGTATCCACTTTTTGCTTGAATTGCTGGTAGACGGCGAGATTGAACATCAGCTCAAGCTTGCGCGGTTGATAGCTGCGCACATCATCAACGTACTGACTAATATCCTTCATGGTCCAATTGGTTTCGAGTGTCGGAACCTCGAACGCAGCTTTGGCTGCATCCAAATATTCGCCCATTTCAAAGAGCTGCTTTTCTAGCGACCGGCTGGATTTATTGATGCGTTCCAACGCTTCGGTGAATGCGGTCTCAACCGCCCAGGACATCACATCGCATGTTCTTTCCAGCAACGTCCGGTCGATCAAATTGATTTTGATATAAGCCGTCGTACAGTAGATAGAACGACAGAAATCCTCTTTGGCTGCATAGAACTGATCGAACAAGTTCTTGGTACCATCATGCAGTTCGGCAGCAAAAGTCTCGACACGTTCCATCAATTCGGTGATCTGCTCTTGCTCCGTGGCAGTCTCGCTGATAGCTGCGGCGGTGCACTTGCCCTGATTGCAAATCGGAGAGACACCGATCAACTCATTGATGATCTTTTCGTAAAACTCACGATGGTCGTTTGTGATCAACGAATTGAAAATACTAAACTTGTTCTCTGCCTTCTGTTCGACGATCATATGGTTTCCTGCGTTTCTGGTTGAAGGACAGTTTCAATCAGTCGTTGGATTGAAATCAAAGTAAAAAACTTGTCTTGAACTCGGATCACCCCATCCACGAATGGCTGATTCACGTGGGGCGGAGCGGGATGAATTTCTTCATCGACGAGATGGTGAATTTGGGAGACGGAATCGACGTTCAACACGATCGGTTCGTCAAATGCATATAGCCCCATTTCGCGGGCCTCGTCGACTAATCCTAAAGATGTTTCTAAGAGAATCATTTCGCCCGGAGCGGACGATTCTCGTTGTGGGATCTCAAAGCAGCGACGCATGTTGATCACGACGGCTGTGCGGCCTCGAATATTCACCAGTCCATCGATACGCGAATTGGAGCCGGGTACTTTCGTGATGGGCAAAGGCCGAAAGTACTCCTCAACCAATAAGGAGTGAATTGCAAACGCCTCGTCGCGAATCAAGAATGTGGAGATCTGCATGGTTGCTCTCATTTTCTAACGCTTCTCCTGAGTTCGGCGAATCTGCAGGCATTCAGAAACGGTAGAACGCACGTGATTTTTATCAATCTTGATCACGTATCGATCAAAACCGAGACTCAGCCCCTTTTCGCGAAAGTGGTCATCCGAAAGGGTCGTCAGGGCAACTAAAGGTAACATGTCGAATCGTCGATCTTCACGAATCTTCGATGCAAGCTGGAAGCCGTCCATGCGAGGCATGTTGATGTCCGATATCACGAGATCGTACCGCTGAGGTTCCGCAAGCAGCTTTTCCCATGCCTCGAGCCCATCGTTCACAATCTCGACAGTCCATTCCTCGCGTGTCATGTACTGCTTGATCAGCTTTCGGAAGAAGAGACTATCTTCCGCAACTAAAATCTTTGCTTGACGCGTTTGTGTATCTTGCTTCTTAATCTTGTCCGGTGCATGCTTCTCAAACACACTGAATACATCCAGCAACATGACCAAATTGTCATTGTGTAGGAAGGTCCCAACGATGCCTTTGTTGTCGTCAAGCCGGGATTCAAAGTCGTCATCCACGTCGATCACGGACACATTGGGGCCTGTCAGGATTCCGATCGGATACGATACTGCCGCTGGTCTTATCAAGCAGCAATCTTTGTTATCAGTACCAAAGGGCGTGATAGGTAGGAAGGAATCCAATCGCATCACGGAAATGGTTTCGTTCTTGATCTGACAGTATTCTTTCGAGCCAACCGTTCTGATCGAGTCCAAAGAAATTCGTTCGATGATCGCTACCAATTCCAATGGAATGGCAAAGAGCTCGTGATCTGCGAAGCTGAAGACAACCATCTTTTGCTTGGGTAAATTCTTCGATGTCTTCAAAGGCCCAGCGTTATCGAGATTGGCCGGTCGATTGCTCTTGAGCTTCTTCTGATCGAAGAATTTCAGTGCGAGTTTATTCACGAGGCCGTTGATATCCAAAATCAAGGAAACTCGGCCTGTTCCCAAAACCGTGTGCCCTGAAAACACACCGCAACTTGCAAGCAACTTGGGAGTTCCGCGTACAATGATTTCTTGGATGCCAAGAACCTTATCAACAATAGCCCCAAATTGATGCTTTCGGTATTGAAGGATGACCAAGCAGCTATGTTTGTCTCTTTCGAAATTCTTGTCCATCGCCAGCGCTTCCCGCAGGTCGAGCAATGCCACCAGCTTATCTCGAAGCTGGTACACGTTCTCCCCATCCACCTGAACAATGTTGGCGATCGCCTTCTCATCGTACTGAATGATTTCACTGATGGCAGTCTCCGGGATCGCAAATCGCTCTTGCTGAATATCCACGATCAGCGCTTTGGTCAGCGAGGACGAAACCAGGGCTTTCGCAAGGGGCAAGATCGCGGAAAAGGTTGTTCCCGATCCAACTTTGGTAACAACATCGATCGATCCGCCAACAGCCTCGATGTTGTTGCGCACCACGTCCATCCCCACCCCTCGTCCGGAGACGTCGGTTGCTTGATCCTTGGTCGAGAATCCAGCGTGGAAGATGAGCATCACTTTTTGGTGCTCTGACAGTTGATTCGCATACTCCTGAGTGATAACCCCTTTGCTTACTGCTTTTTCGCATACTCGCTTGGCACAAATCCCTCGCCCATCATCCTCGACGGCAAGAATGATCTCACCGCTGTGCACATAAGATCTAAGGTAGATATTCCCTTGGCGGTTTTTTCCAGCAGCTTCTCGCTCCGCAGGTGTCTCCAGCGCATGGTCCAATGAGTTGCGAATCAAGTGCGTTAGCGGATCCGCGAAACTCTCCAGAATCGTTCGATCTAGTTCCAGATCCCCACCTTCGATATGCAGTGCCACTTCTTTGTTGAGCTGGCGCGACAGATCTCGAACAATTCTCCGGTAACGCTCGAACAAGGAACCGGTTGTTTGCATGCGTGTTTCGATAACGGTCTCGTGCACACCTGTAATCGATTGTGACAAGGTACGGAACGCAGCGTTTCCGCGAAAGTCAAACTCATTCATCAACTGGTTTCGGGCCATGACCATGGTCCCGGTCCATTCCAGCAGTTCATTCAAGATGTGAACTGGTACTCGCATCGACTGATCAGCAGCATTTTTGTCGGCTGCCGGTTTCGGCGCACTCTTGGTGGATGAGGCTTCTTTGGAACTTTGCGAACTGTTGCTGGCGGCAACTGCGGCTGGTGGGGTTGACGCGGCTGGTGTGTTTGGTGCTGCAGAAGGAGCCAGTGCGGCAGGCTTCTCCGCTTTCGCGATTGCAACCGCCGCAACGGCTGGCTTGGCGGGCGCTGGCGTCGGTGAAGCCCCCGTCGAAGGCTTCAGTTTAGCAACATCAACAACGCAAACACACTCTGGCTTCAGATGGAAGTGATCGCTCAGCATATCGGCCGAAAGCACGGTTTCCAGATAAATGGTACACGTTCCCTTCGCCACGGTGTCAATCTTGTCCTGAGGAATCGAACTGTGCAGAATTTTGCCAATACTCGATAGTCCGACCACAACCCCTTCTTTGACATCGATCGCTTGGCGAATCGCTTCCAGTTCCAAATGCAAACAGAAAACCACACCCTTCTTACTGACCGTCGCTTGAATCTTGGCGATGTCGCTCTCGGATAAGCTATCGGCAACGGGTGCTTCGATGGTAGGGTTGAGGGCTGCGTCTAATTTCGACAAAGCGATGCGGCTGTCGAAGGTCGCACCCAAGTCATTGGTTTGCAGCATCAGCTTCAAAGAGTCTACCGCAGCCAAGACCGCATCGGTCACTTGTGCGCTAGCTGTCTCCGTGCCACTTCGGACGCGATCTAAAAGGGATTCGGCTCGGTGCGCCACCGCAACCAAGTTCTCAAGCTTCAGATAAGACCCATTCCCTTTAATCGTATGAACAGCGCGAAAGATGCGATTAACCAGTTCTTGATCGGAGCCCCCGTCCGTTTCCAACGACAGCAGATCCGCCTCAATGTCGGTGAGTCCCTGAAGCCCTTCCTGAACAAACTCTGCTAGCAAGTTCTCATCATACTCTTCGGATGGTGCGCCGTTATCGGGAAAGCCTTGCGAGAGAACCTCTTCCGGTTTCGATGGTGTCGACGTATGAGCCGGCGTCTTGATTGCCGAGCTAGCCGAATCGCTTCCAGCTTCCCCCAAAACGCGATCCAGTTTCAGTACCGATTCCGTGCTGTCGTAACTGACCCCAATGTCGGGTGCATTCAACATTCCGACAAGATCATCGACCGCTGCTAAAATCGCATCGGTGACTTCGGACGAAGCTTGTCGTTGACCGCTTCGAATTTGATCGAGCAGAGTTTCCGCAAGGTGACTCAATCGAACAAGGTTGTCCAGGCCCATGTAGGAACCTGTCCCTTTGATCGAATGCACAGCGCGAAAGATACGGTTAACAAGGTCCTTGTCGTTGCCACCATCCGACTCGAGCGACATGAGATCTTGCTCGACATTGCTTAAGCCTTGCAAACTCTCGGCCACAAACTCTGTCAGCAGTTCCGTATCTTGAAAGTCATCCATAAGGTGCTTGTCTACTGCTTAGGTGTGTGTAGATTTGGACAACATTCCGAAACAAACGCGTACGCTTCCGATGCGAAAGCATTGCGTATTCTTCGCAATATGGTTTCCCAAAAACCAGCCTGATCTCAGAGATTGCACGTAATTGCACGATCGATCGTATCGTGTTCAATTCCTTACTATTGCGATCCAAGAACTACCCATGCAGTAAGTCGCTAAGGTTATCACTTAGGATTTTTAAGAATACCTACGATTTTTCGAGGTGGGCATCTTAGCTAGAAAAGCAATTGGAAAAATGACGCGATTCGCCGCGTCCAA
>CAITIF010000010.1 GCA_903892365.1 uncultured Pirellula sp.
CCGGTCTTCGCATCCGACCGCCAGTTCGAAGGATTCTGAATCCGAAAGCCTGAAAACAGCATCCCAAAACTTAACGACTTCGGGCAATGATCGGGTTGCAAATCCTCCGGCGCGCACGGTCCGGTTCGATGGAAATGAAGCGATCCTCGGAAATGGCATCCCATCCTCCCTTTCAACCGAAGATCTGCGCACTCGTCTAAAGCCTTTGCTTGAAAAGGAAAAAATCAGATCCGCAAGGAGGATTATTCTGCAATACGGTGAGACAAGTGAACGATTGCTGGCCGAGCGATGGACGAGCGACGCAGCGTCAAAAGACATCAAGCTGATTGCTGCATTGCGAAGCAAACGGTCCAATGCGATGGTCAAGACGGATTGGAACTCACTCTTGAGGGCTGCAGAGGAATTCCCAACGGTAGCCCAAGAATATCAGAGGCAACGCAACGCATTCGTACTGGCATTGCAAACGATCGACCCCGACGAGCAAACCGCGATTCAGCTTAAGAATGCATCTACATCGGTCGGACATCCGATTGTAGAAATGGACTGCCTGCGGTTGTTAGGATTACGTGCCGTAGTCGCCGAACAATGGAGTACCGCAGACAGTTTGTATCGACAGGCATTGGCCGTTGCGTTACGGTCGGGCAACCTGCAATATCAAGCCGACTTGAGTCTTTTGTTGGCGGAAGCGGCAAAACGAAACAACCCGACATCCGACTCGGTTCGCACTTCCGGGCTGATAGCGATCTCCAATCAAATCGAGATCATGAGACGAGACTCAACCTTAGATATCGAATTTTGGCTCAGAATAGAACAAGTCATACCCGACTTGAAAACATGGCCTGAAAATTTTACGGAAGCTTTTGAACCGCATGTCAACCGAACGCTAGTGAAGAACGTTCGATCGCCTCATGTTCTCTTCTGGTCTGCGATCGCTCAAGCCCAGATAGATCGAACGGAAATGCAGTTAGCCTTGCTCAACCTGAAGAAGGCCGAGACACTTGCAGCGGGTGACGATGTATTTTGGCTACGGATTGCCGAGTCGAAATGCCTCGCTGGGATCGGTCAACCCGAAGCTGCAGTAGCAATCCTTAGCGGACCTGCAACCAGCCCTCAACCTGCGATCGCTTCTGCGGCAATCGCAGCCCTGGGAAGTGTCAAGCTGCAATTGGGAGCGTACGAGCAAGGAGCTAAATTATTGAACAAATCATTGCAGAAATCCCCCGATTCAGATTGGCCCTCGAAGAACCAGGCAATAGCAGATCTAGCAATCGCTCAACTTATTATCGGCGGCACGGATCAAGGATTAGAGTCCATGCATGAAGCCCAATCGCGATTCCAGGCGAGCGAAGACCTCGCCTCATTGATTCAGTCGCTTGAAAACGAACTCCGACTGCTGGATCACGAAGGCCGAAAGGGCGATAGCTCGGCTGTTCAAGAGCGAATCGCATTGGTCGAAGCGAGCTAAATCGACTTGTAGCCGCACGGGCGTCGTGATGCTGAGCGTTGGTCATACGCAATCCGGCTTCGCCGACTCACAAGGGGTAACACCAATGCAAGTGGTAAGCTAAACCCGTTGTGGGAAAGGATTTTGTCGCTTCGGTACGCTTCATCCATCCAAGATGCGGGCTCGAAACACCGACAAACTGATTAACAATAGAAGTCTGATACCACTCAGTCGGTCGATTTTGGTACCTACACAAGCGATTCAAACAGCTACACCCAGCTCCGAAACGCGTCCTGTATAAGGATGAGGAACCATTGCTGTTGGCGATGTTCGCAGACGGTAATCTTGGCGGCTTCACGGTAACAATACCGGCCGTCGTTCCACTTTCGTTTCTACTTGTTGGAGCATTTCTATGTCACACATCGTGACCGTTCAAACTCCAGTTCGAGACCCGCTGGCTATTCAGTCGGCTTGCACGCGTTTGAACCTGCCGGTGCCAGTTTATTGGCCGGCAAAGTTACCCATTGGTGAGAAGTCTGGCTGGGCTTTGAAGCTCACCGATTGGATACATCCGGTAGTCTGCAACACCAACACGGGTGAAGTCGATTTCGACAATTACGGTGGCAATTGGGGCGAGCAGCAAGAACTGAATAAGTTCTTATAAGCCTATGCTGTCGAAAAAGCCAAGTTGGACGCGCATAAGGCTGGTAATACGACAACCGAACAGTAATTGCTAGATGGCAGTGACGCCTCTCAAATTTGCCGGGAGAATGTACTTCCGAGACGGATTTGGATTTTGTGCACTGACGAAGCCTTCAACTAGCGATTTTATCAACGATTCGCTTGATAAGACTGAGTAGCGATGATTGGACTCGAACCAACGACCCACGGCTTATGAAGCCGTTGCTCTAACCGACTGAGCTACATCGCCTTGTTTTTAGTGGAGGTATGGGGACTTGAACCCCAGACCTCTTGCATGCCATGCAAGCGCTCTCCCAACTGAGCTATACCCCCG
>CAITIF010000011.1 GCA_903892365.1 uncultured Pirellula sp.
GATTACAGCACCCGCGGAACGAGAAGCAGTGAAGGTCCAGTTTTAAGCGGAGCTAGTGAACGTGGATTTCTTTCAGCACCAAGACAGAGCACGCCGCAATAGCGTGTTTTTGCTGGTTTCCTTTTTGCTCACTGTCGTTTGCATTGTCGCAGCGGTTTACTTCGCGTTTGCAGGCATCCTAAGCTTCGCCAGCCAAAACACAGAAAATCCCCATGCGATTCTGGAATGGAATCCGTTGCTTCTGTTGAGCGTTACCGGGGGAGTTTTGTTGCTGATTGCGACCGGAAGCATCTACAAAATTTGGATGCTCGGGTCTGGCGGAGAGCATGTGGCGGTGTCTTTGGGGGGTGTCAAGGTTCCTGCGAACACGCTTGTGCTCGAAGAGCGAATTTTACTAAACGTCGTCGAGGAAATGGCTTTAGCCTCGGGAACTCCTGTGCCGCCGGTCTATCTTTTGGAAAACGAGCTTGGCATCAATGCGTTCGCGGCAGGAACGACACCTCAAAATGCTGTGATTGGAATAACTCGCGGAGCCATCAATACATTGAGTCGCGACGAGCTTCAGGGGGTTATCGCGCACGAGTTTAGCCATATTTTGAACGGTGACATGAAACTCAACCTGCGGCTCATTGGATTGCTACACGGCATTCTCATCATCGCTCTTTTGGGCTACTTTCTGTTGCGACTGCTTTCTGAACTTTCCTATCATGGTTCACGGCGAAGCTCCAATGACAACAAAGGGGCGATCGGAATCGTGATGGGGCTGGCCCTGGTGGGGGCTACTTTGGTGGTGATTGGCTACGTCGGAGTCTTCTTTGCCAACTGGATCAAGGCCGCCGTTTCTCGGCAGCGAGAATTCCTGGCGGACGCCTCGGCCGTCCAGTTCACTCGCAACCCCTCTGGCATCGCAGATGCCCTGAAGAAGATTGGTGGCTGGCCAACGCATTCAAGCCTGAAGTCTGCCAGGGCAATGGAGGCAAGCCATATGTTTTTTGGTAGCAGTGTGATGTCGTTGATGTTCGCGACTCACCCGCCATTGCTCACCCGAGTCAAGCGAATTGATCCACGTTTTTCGGGACCGTTTTCCGAGACCAAAAACATTGTCCATTCTGACTCTGAATTGGTGGATCCTCGATCTCTATCGATGCAGCGGGCATCGTTTGCCGCGTCGCATCAGTCGGCTTTGTCAGGAGCCGATGCACTGGAGTCCAAGCCGGCTGCGGTTGTCGAACAAATTGGCGAACCTACGACCGAACATATCGAGCATGTTCATGGCCTAGTGGACCAACTGGAGCGAACTTTGGCTGAAGATGTACGCGACCCGCTTGGTGCAGTTGCGGTTATCTATGCTTTGTTGCTAGCCCCCAGTACCGATGCAACGGTACGAAGAGTTCAAATGAAAGAACTGGAATCGAACTGCGATCAACGTGCGCTCGCTGAACTAAAACGAGTTTTGCCTTCGGTGGATCGTTTGGCTTTGGAGCAACGACTGCCCGTTGTTTGCCTAGCTCTTCCAGCCTTGCACCAAATGTCACCCGCTCAGGTGAACGCGTTTCGACTGACCGTTCGAAAGTTGATTCAAGCCGACCGCAAATGGACTCTCTTCGAATTCGCCGTCCATCGTTTCATTCAAAAGAGACTTGTTGATCGGCTAAGCTCGCCAGTTGTATCCGCTTCTCATTCACCTGGCCCTCGGGATATACCAAAAGCATTTCAGATCGTACTTTCCGCGTTGGCCCATGCTGGCGGGAAGAACAGCGATCCAAGAAAGGCTTTCCAGCTAGCATGCAAGCGTAATTCCAAAGTTGCAGGTTCGATCGAGTTATTGCCCTTGGAGATGTGCTCACTTAACGAACTCGACAAGGCGCTCAATCAACTTGAGAATGTCTCGCCAGGATTGAAACGTCAGATGCTGGAAAGCTTCGCTGAGTGTATCGCGGCAGATGGGCACGTGACCCTGGGGGAAACCGATTTGTTCCGGATCATATCCGACGCCTTAGGCTGCCCAATGCCGCCGATCATCGCAAAAAAGTAGTCAACCATTCGCTAGTCCCGGTTGCCTAGCCCGTTGGCCCCGATTGCTTAGCCCGTTGGCCCCGATTGCTTAGCCCGTTGGCACTGTGGCCAGCGGTGATTTTTCGGTATGCTCGTATCTTTCGACGCCGTATCGTTAGGCGTCCTGTCTTTAAGCGCCGTATTTTCCAAGCCGGCCAGCGTTTGCTAACGCAAGGGTCATCAAATATTGAGCCTCAAAATGTCCTAGACCACCCGTGATGCATGTGGATTCGTTGAACGCGGTGTGAGGATCTGGACGACAGCAATCGGATACCAACAAGGTTGGTACGGGATGCCACGAATGTCCTTGCAAGAAGCTGGGGGTACTGTGATCTCCGGTCACGATTGTCACGGTTGGATTGAGCTTGGAAATGCGAGGAATCAAGCTGTCAAGTTCTTCGATGCGCTTCACCTTTTCGTCAAAATTCCCGTCTTCCCCGGTGCTGTCTGTATACTTGAAATGCAGGAAGAAAAAGTCGTATTGGGACCACAGCTTCTCCAGTGTATCGATTTGTTCAGCGAGCGTCTGAGCTGAACCAACGATATCCATTTCCACCAACCGAGCGAGCCCTTTGTACATCGGGTAGACTGCGATCGCAGCGGATCGTAAACCGTAGACTTCTTGATAAGAAGGTAGATTGGGCTTGTTGGCAAACCCTCGCATCGTGTGGAAATTGGCTTTGGGATGACCGGCCAAGATCTTCTTAGCTTGAGAAAGAAACTCCTTCGCAACTTCTACGGTCCTTTCGCTGGCGGAGTCATTGGCTCGCGGATCGAGAGGCGGAACGCCCGTTTTTTGGGGATCGGTATCGGCAACATTACCGCCCAATCCTGGGCCGCGGAATACAACTACAAATCGGTGTTCCTTGACGGGTTCGACAAAAACTTCGATTCCCGGGATTTTGATTTGTCGGAGGGAAATCGCCAGAGGTGCGCTTTCTTCGCTGCTGATCCGACCAGCTCGACGGTCCGAAATGCATCCATTGTTATCCAGCGTGCAAAAATTACATCGAATGGCCACGTCGCCATCTTTTAGTTCGAATCCAATACCGGTCGCTTCCAATGCACCGCGTCCGATTTGGTAGTGCAGCGGATCGTAGCCGAATAAGCCTAAATGGCCCGGACCGCTTCCTGGAGCAATCCCTGGCTTGACCGGAATGCTAGCTCCCTGAACACCAATGCGAGCCAACGCATCAAGATTGGGAGTGGAAGCGGTTTCAAGCTCTGTCTTGCCGCCGGTCTTCATGGGCAAGCCACCCAACCCATCTGCAACCAGCATAACGATCTTGCTGTCGTTGCTCAGTTGTAATTCGCGGGTCAAAGTGTGCATGTCCATCGATTTCTCCAGGATTGTTTCAAGAATCAAAAATGAGATTCGCGATCGGTAGCCGCGATAAATACTTTTTGCAGGAGTCTATTGGTGCGTTCTTCGCCCACGACTCCATCCAAAAAATTCAAACAGCGAGATTGTTTATCAGATATCTGCTGGATGGCAAGATAGCAAAGTCGCCGAGGCGTCGAAGTCAAGCTGGAAAACCCTGCAAATGCGGGGGTTAAGGTACAAAGTCATAGTCTAGGATAAATAGATAAATTTCTCCGCATGGGAGAAGTATGAATAGGTCGTCACAACCTGATCATGCAGCACGAAAGGAACATCCGATGCTACCCCTCGTCCGATGCGATGGACGCCGCCACGGCGGGTTTGTCGCCGAGCGTTGGATTGCTACGAACATTCCGAGTACTAGACCCGGCTCAGCATGAGAATTCGCCTTTTCAAAAACCAGCTTCAATTTGCTTGCAAGTGCTTGCTGGTAACTATTGCGTATTTCTCCCTTCATGGGGCCTACGTCTGCGGATTTGATTCTTCTAGAAATACACCCGTTGTTAAGGCGATTCAGCGAGCGGAATCTGCGGTTGTCAACATCCAAGGCAACAAGACGATCACCAATACAGCCAGTTCCGGCGGGCCTTCAAAGCAAGAAGTCAACGGCATGGGAACGGGCGTCATCATCGATCGACGCGGCTTCATTATCACCAATTACCACGTTGTTGATGAAGTCAATCGGATTGAAGTGACCTTGGCCGACGGAACAACA
>CAITIF010000012.1 GCA_903892365.1 uncultured Pirellula sp.
GCGATTGAATTGAGCCGCACTGAGCCGGATGCGGCATACTAATACGTCAAGTACTTTTTACAGGTTTGCGAACCGCCCCTTTTGATGTTGCGCAAACTCGGAATCCCAACTCCCGCCCTGTTGGGAATCGATTCTTTTCGTGCTAGACCACCGTGTTTCCAGCACGAGTACCATTTCTTTGAGTACGAATACGAGCACGGTAGGACGCGAAACTGAGCAACGTCGCAACTTGCGCCTGCGGTTCAAAACGCGGCTAGCGTCTGCGGCTGATTGAAAACCAGTCGGACTAGCCGGGAAGAACGATTCGCGTTCGGCGATGTGCGGATCGATAGATGGCGGTGATCAGGGCAACACTTTTACGTCCTTCTTCCCCGCTGATCGAGCATGGTTTGCCACGTTTGATCCCGTTTAGGAAGTCTGCAAATAAGTCTCGGTGCGCTTGGTGTCCGATGGCGGCGGGATCCGCAGCCCCGCCACCCGTCGCGTTCCCTTTCATCGTCTCCTGCATTTTCTCATCGCTTTTGTTTGGTTTCACGAAGCTCCAATGGGTGATCGCTTCTTCTTGAAGAGTTGCTGAACCGAGATTGCCGGCAATTTCAATCCTCTTCAGTGTTCCTGGGTAGGCTGCGGTTGTCGCTTCGATGACTCCCAAGGCGCCCGATTCAAATTCCAGGATCGCGGTTGCGGCGTCCTCCACTTCGATTTTCTCGTGCGCCCTCAGTGCTGTCATTGCATGGACAGACTTAACCGGTCCCATGAACCACAGCAATAAATCTACGCTGTGAATAGCCTGGTTCATTAACGCCCCACCACCGTCAAGTTTCCAAGTGCCTCGCCAAGCTCCACTGTCGTAGTACGCTTGAGTTCGAAACCACTTTACGTAGGCCGATGCTAGGGAAATATTTCCAAATCGCTCAGCCTGTGCGGCAGATTTCAGCAATTGAGCCGAATGATGAAACCGCGACGGAAAAATGGTACCGAGGGTGACGCCAGCACGGTCGCAGGCATCGATCAAGCGATCGCATCGCGCTGTTGTGACTTCGAGCGGCTTTTCGACGAGAACGTGCTTGCCGGCTTTTGCGGCCGCGACCCCGGGTTCAAGGTGGGCCCCGCTGGGAGTGCAGATTGTGACCACATCGATCTTGGGATTCGCCAACATTGTTTTCAAATCATCGTACGGCGTTCCGCCGAATTCAGCCGCGAAGGCACTGGCTTTTTCCATAGAGCGACTGTGGCACGCTACCAACTGCGAGCCTCGAAGTTCTGAGATGGCTCGTGCGTGAAATTTGGCGATCATGCCGCAGCCGATAATTGCCCATCCGGTCATTTGGTTGTTTTGCTTTCTCGAGATGTAGGAAACGGGTGGTCGAATTGTACACGACGGTTTAGTCTATCGGTCTAGGGATTAGCCACGCACATTGAGGATGATAACTGATGACCTTGGATGTTTCGAGTTTTGTAGGCAATTTCACAAGCGGTTACCAGGTGTGGTGTGATGTGGGCGGGACATTCACGGACTGCATCGTGAAGTTCCCAGACGGAACCAAGTCTTGCCTCAAAGTACTCAGCAGCGGAAAGATCAAAGGGCGTGTCCAAAGTTGGCGCGAGCCCGGCTGCTTTTTGGATCCATATCGCATCGAAGCCCCCGATCATTTTTGGGACGGCGCTATGGTTCGTTGGATTGATGCTCAAGGGCAAGTTCTTGCCACCGATCGCTGCCGACAATCCCTACGGAACCAAGGGTGGATGCAGCTGGAATCGAGCGACTCTTGGACCTCCCGCGATTGCGAATTGAGAGTCCAATACGAAATTGATTGCGGCCTGCAAGCGCCCGTTCTCGCAACTCGCTTGATTCTTGGATGCTTGCCTACTGAAAAATTGCCCTCCATGCGAGTGCGTCTGGGGACAACCCGAGGTACCAATGCCTTGCTGACTCGCACCGGGGAGCCCTGCGCATTGGTTACCTCGCAAGGCTTCGCGGATCTGGTTCGGATCGGCTACCAAGAGAGGCCCGAGCTGTTCGACTTGCATGTCCGAAAGAGAATTCCACTTCACGCCCAAGTGGTGGAAATCGACGAACGGCTGGATGCCTCGGGGCAAGTGCTTCGGCCAATCGATCTTGAATCGACGGAACTTCGTTTGAACGATCTGTACCAAAGTGGTATCCGTTCGATTGCAATCTGCTTGCTCCATTCGTACTGCAATCCCATTCATGAACTGGCGGTTGAAGAGATTGCGAAGAAGATTGGGTTTCCCTGTATCTGCGTCAGCAGCCGCATTGCGCCCAGGATCAAAGCGGTGTCGCGTGCTGAAACCACATTGGTGGATGCTTATTTGACCCCTATCGTCCAGCAGTACTTAAACCAAGTGTCCGAGCAGTTTGGCTTGGCACATGATACCGACCTCCGGATTCTCACCAGCTGTGGCGGGCTTGTTGCGTCGAACTTGTATCGAGGCAAGGACAGCGTTCTCTCGGGACCTGCCGGAGGA
>CAITIF010000013.1 GCA_903892365.1 uncultured Pirellula sp.
AAATAGGGTCGCGCTCCCATTCTTGCCTCCATTTTTTCCCATCGGTCGTGATTTCTAGTTTCGCTTCGCTCGGTCCGCTCGCATCGCAAGTTCCTAGCCAACCGGTTACCAATCTCCCTTCGCTGTCGCGTCCAATCAAACCCACGTTCCGAATCGCAAAACCCATATTGTTTTTTAAAGTGACTTGGGAAAGATCGGGCGAAAAAACAGCATCTACGCTCCCTTTCATGTCCAGCATTTCCTCTGACTGCAGTAAGCCCGTCGTATTGGACAAAATGGAAAAGCCAGGCATGCCTGATCCCGTTTCGCCCGAAAACCAATACTCGATCTTGTTCGCCGATCCTTGGGACCTTCGCGAACGCGAGGAACCGGAACTCGATGCTAGCGGCAAGACGACCCCGGTTTCGTCTTCAAACGTAGCGCTGTAGCTGGTGGAAAGGGACGTATACAACGCCGTAAATTTGGACAAAACACCTCGAGAGTGCCCGGCATGACACTCCAAAAAACCCTGCGAAGTTTGGCTCCTTGAAAATCCAACGTCCAATTGCACGGACCTAGCAACCACAAACGCACCAACCAAGGCGATCACCGGTGCGGCCACCCAAGCCAGTTCGACTCGTCCAAACAATCGAAACACCAGCCAGTTCAAGGGAACCAAGACAAACAAATACCCCGCCAACAATCGAATGATCGTGCTGATCTTTGGCACGCTGATCCCTGAAGACTCTTGAAGAACCATTCGGGACGATTTCAGTACCAACGCCTCCGAGTTCCATGCCCCTAAGCTAGAACGTTTCGATTCCGTTGCCTTGCGTTCGTCGGACGTATCCTCCGTAGGAACTGCATCCTTGGACTGCGATGTGTTCTTTTTAGGTTTCTGTTCGGCAGTGGTTGCATCCAAATCGCGAGCCCATAAACGAAGTCGTGTGGAATGGACTGGATTCTGCTCCGTGTTTTGCATCTGCCCAGCGTATTTTGTATCCGCGTCCTCACCCAACGTGACATCGCGATAGGGCTTCCTGAAAATCGCGTTGTGAATCAAGGAGCTATACGAGGGCCATCTGGTGAAAGCAGCATCCGACATCGGGAATGTGGTCATGACGATCCTTCCTCGACCTACCATTTTTTCCGCAATCAATCCCTTGAGCCATCGTTGCTCGCCGTTGGTTTGGTAAGGGACCCAATCTGCACCTTCGTTGAGCTCACCTCGCAAAATCGCAATCGGTCCGGCCGGCTCAAACGGGACTCGCTTGCCTGACGTTTGCGGAATGCTCCAGCCTTCGTTCAAACTCCCGATCTCTTCGTCGGAAAGCGGGCTACTGGATGTATTGATGACGGGTGCCAGCGGTTTCAAGAAACTAGTCTCTACCCCAGCGATGCAATCCGGGCCATTCAACAAGATGGTTCCACCAAAGTACAGCCAATCCATGACCGCCGACTGTTGTTCCGGAGTCATAATCGAAAGGCTGGAATCGTTGATGACCAAATGCGAAATGGAGGTCATCGCATACAAGCGATCCGGAAATTGCGAGGCAACTTGATCTTCGTTCATATCGATTACCAAGTGAGGCGCAATTCGCTCATTGGAAAACCTACTTCGGGAGCTCCAAACAATACAATCCAGGTTCTTCCAAAATGCATACCGCGCAGGATCCCGACTTAGAACGACCAAGTTGTATTGGTATCCGTCGAGCGTTTTCCCGGACGACAAGCGTTCGTTGAGCGTCGTGCCGACCGTTCGTTGAGTGAGCTTTAGCATCGCTTTGGAAGAGGCGGTCGAGTCTTCTTGCGATTGCCCTGTGGTTGCCACTTCGGGCTGCAAGAACATCATGCGAATGTTCTTGTCTTGTTTTTTTGCCAGCGAGAGATTTCGGTTGAATTCAACGGGTGGCTGGCCCGGGGCGAAGGGGGCCGCAGCCCCCTCTCGATTTTGAATCATCAAGCTAGCGGTCAGAGATTCATCTTCCAGATTCGCTCGCAATTTGACATTGGCCTGATACCAATGCCCCGGTTTCACAAAGTTCGCTTGATCGGAATCACCAGCGATTGCAGAACCAGCTGGCATCGCCTGCAGCTCTTGAGCAAGGATACGTTGCTTTTTCTTGGCTTCTTCTTTTTCTTTGTCTAGCTCCGCTTGAGTCTTCGGCGCTGTAGTCGGCGAACACCCTCGACAACCCACCAGCTGCATCAGAAGCACAAGCAGCAGCAAGCATTTGGTCACGTCGCGCATGAGAATCACCGGAGCTGTTTTCTGTTGTTAGACCGTATGTGCTAGATCGAATCTTGAAGCGGGCAGAAGTTAATTATTGCCAAACATGCAACCGCCCGTCGCACATTGCGACCTTCCACAATTGCCAGGTTCTCTTTCGGTCGCTTTCGGTCGGCCGCCACCGTTGATGACGGGCGAACCAATCACGCTCAGTAATTTGGACAGCTTCTTGGAACCGCATTCGGGACAATCCGGTTTGGAATCGGGGCGGGCGACAAGGACTTCGACGTTCTGGTTGCAATCCTTGCATTCGTATTCGTAAATTGGCATGCTATGGCTCCATTCAAGTGTCTTTGCGTTCATCAAGCGATCGCCTACTAGTGTGGAACATCTGCGTCCCTTTGGCAAGTAAGTCAAAGATTGATTCGCACGGGCGTCAAGCGAATTAAGCTCTTAGAGAGAGTCTTCATGGCTAAGCAATTCCCCTCCTTGCGAAACATATATTTTCTCTGATCTCAAATGGTTCTCTCGCCGCGATTCGCCACGAGTCTCTTTTCTAGGCTCCTGCCGTACGATGGGCAGAATCGATTTTGATAAGGGTTTAAATTGTTCTGGTGCTTGCAGCAACTGGATGTGTCCGACTAAGTCTTTTTCCTCCGAACGCGCGAGCCAATGGTAGAACGGAAATCCCGATGATGTTCGCTCGATTTTGTCAATGTACCGCTTACAGAACCAATCCGCTGGTTGGTTCATCAGGATCGATGCGGACGTCCAGTTCAATGCGGGAAGGCTCTCTCCATAACTCAATTTCGGTGGTGGATCCCAGTGTGGTGGGAAATGGCGTTCTGGATTTTCGCGTGTTCGTTTGCACAGTTCTTCGATCGAGCCGGACAGGAGCATGCGCTCTGCACTCCATCAAAGTTTTTGCTCGCTCTGGGGCCAAAGCAAAAAGGGGCCCCAATAAAAACACTTGCCAACCCGGTAAGCCATGCTTCCCGGCATACTCTCAAGTTGCGATTGCCTTCTTCATGCAGTTGCCATTTCCTCGGACTTAGCACCATGCACAAAATCAAATAGCCAATTCGCCAATCGCTTTCGGTAAAGTATCAGATTGAATGACGCTCGATTATTTATAGCATTTCGCTCCAGTCCTCCCTGCCGGCCAAGGTGTTGTCGTCTGCTAATTCAATCCAAGGCATAGGATCCTGGGTTCGCAGCGTGGTAAGCTCTCGGTCGATTCGGTCGGCGCGCTGGCAGCAACAAGATCCGGCTTCGTAGCCAGCGCCACATCCAACAACAAATAAACAGTCACCTAAAAGTAATAACTACAAATCCATTCTCAACCAAATATTCCCGCTAACGTTAACAGCCCTAGTGCAGGAAGTTCTTTGATCGCTTCGCGTGGTTCACGCAGTCCTGGAAGTGACATGCCGAAATCAAGCATTTCTGCGGTGCCCGCGCGAAGACCTGCGAAAGGTACCGACGCAACGTGACCCAGAAAGGATGCACCTGTTTTTCGAACTGCTTACGCTTGGTCTAGGCTTGAGGGACGCAAGCGTTTTCGTCGAGGTAACGCACTAGCACGCTAAGTTATTTGCGAGCCTTTGCTAGGGAAATCCGAATCGTCCTGGCGTTTATGTGCCTTTTTCTTTATTTCGACAATTTCGAAAGCCGCATGATGTCTTTGCCTGTTTCGA
>CAITIF010000014.1 GCA_903892365.1 uncultured Pirellula sp.
GCATAACCAATTGCGTATTTTTGAGCAGTATTTGTATGCCACGCTTCACGCAGCAGACGACACAGTTGATGGGAACGACCATAGTGTCGCAATTCGCGATCGGTTGGCTGGATACCGCCGCTTGATCGACCTTTTGGATTTCCTGCAAACGCTGCTGCGTGTAAAACCCCGTCAGAATTCCGGGACGCAAGCAGGTAATGAAAACGTACCAAGCTTAATTCCGCCAGAACGCGGGACCGATCCGCTAACGGTAGACTGGTATTGTTGCTTTGCGATTGATGTTCCACAGCCACGACACCATGATGGCGAAGACCGTTCTGGTGATAAGCGCATCAATCGTATTAGCTACGCCGACTTAACCTACTTTGCCCTGCAACGATTCTGTCAGGATCTGCAAACTGTACTCGGCTGTCGCTTGTACAATGTTCCGTTTTCGGCAAGCTTCTCCAATGAACCAGACGCAAGATTTCCTTTTCCAAATGTGGCGTTTCCTCAAAGCCTTCGTATTGGTGTTACGAGAATTCCCCCACCGAAAACGGAAAAGTTAAAGCCTCCAAAGCCGTCCGTATTACCCCAGCCGCTCGAAAAACTATGCCGTGAATTGCAAGAGATCAATACGGGCAAATTTCCTACAGACCAAGGCATGCAAAAACCAGGGCTAGCGCCCACTAAGTCGTTTGCCCAGTAAGGATTTGAACGAGGACATCGTCGTTCCATCCGCATCGTCTTCTGTTCATAGCGACGCTTTTTCCGTTCCCATTTTGTTTAAGTAGTGAGAGCGTGAACCGATTTAGCCATGCAAAGTTTTCGCGAAGATGCTTTTCTCGGATCCTTGATTCGTCTTCACGATACGTGACATCAAGACACCAATGGCAGGAATTTTCGATACCCCAGTGGCTGCGTACAGCATTTGCAAAACGATGAATTCCTATCCCCAAACTGCTGATGAAGTAGCGAATATCTACTGTCTCTTTGCCACTTCGTGTACAGATCACGATGGCGATGCCGATCGTTTTCAATCCTGCCCAACGGCTGATACCAGTCAGATCTTTTGGGACGGACATCTGGACATAGGTTCTTGTCTCCTCTCGACCATGTGACGTTTCCGTCGTTGTGTGTCGGCGAACATTCACGTCGGCGAAGTCGTTCTGCATCTGCTTATCAACATACTGACTGGCGGCTTCGTACAGCGACCCCTGGTTCCCTTTCAGTGCCAAAACATAGTCCGCTTCGCCATCAATGATCTGCCTTGCAATCGCCGTCTGCGTACCCATGGCATCAATGGTAATGATGGCTCCCTTAATATCAATGAGTTTCAAAAGCTCGGGAATAGCCGTAATTTCATTGGATTTTTCCTCGATCGCGACTTGCGCGAGGGTCAAGCCGAACTCGCTAGCCCAAAGGGTGACCGAATGCAGTGCTCCCAAGCCATGAGCCCGATCATGACTGCGTCGCAATGTCTTGCCGTCGATTGCCATCACCGGTTGCGTGATCCCGGTTGCGGTTGCCGCTTTGCCACGCAGGGATTGAAGCCACGCCAAGAAACAGGCTTGAAATGTGGTCGGGTTAAGCACCATCAAAACACGCCGAAAGACATCCTTCCGAGGAATTCCGTTCGGTAATAACAGCAACTTAAGCAGTAATTCTTCCTTGAGAACGGCCCACTCGGCAATCGATGTTGGCCCGCTTGCCCCAGCCATCACCGCCATAATGGCAATCACAATCACACTCACCAGAGGGTGTCGTAGATTGATCGTGGAACGTGGATCCTCTAACTTGTCAAAATGTGCGATGACTTCATCCACGCCAATACGAAACTCTTCTGAACCCATTCCCACCATCATCACTCTCCACGAATCGCGAGATACATTAACGCGATCGGAAAGTAACAAATCAGACAGTCAGGCGCAAGGCTACCTATCCTACCAAGCTACCCCAAAGTGCGCGCTAGCCCTGAACGAACGGGCGATTCCGAGAATATTTGCCGACGACTACGAAACGCTGTACGCGAATGGGAGAAGTCAAATCCCTTAGAATGCACGTCATGGAATTCGCAACGGCGACGGGAGTTGTATTTGGCATGTATTCCTTGCTCACACAATTTAGAGCAGTGAAATCACATCATTCACACGCGCAGCGGCGGAAGGTTGATTTCCCCATTGAGTTACCACCGCTTGCAACCGTGATTTCAGCTTTCCGATCAACAGGCGTCTGCCGGTGCGGTTTACCAATTCAATTACCTGGGATATCCTGGCGTCGCCGAGCACGGTTGCCGCAATCGTTGCTTCAATTGCGATGA
>CAITIF010000015.1 GCA_903892365.1 uncultured Pirellula sp.
ACGGTTTCAAAAAGTGGAACGACCGCCAACGGACATTGCAATCCATTTTCCGACTCCTCCATCAGCCCGACTTCGCGCGCTAAAAGATAGACCACCAAAAGATCCGAGGTCTTCCTAGTCATGCTGACAATCAACGACCCCAGACCGTCATCTCCATACGCATCGCGATGCTCTTTGACGACGCGCAAAGCGGATAGAACTGCATCTGCCTCTACGCCTAAAGAAACGTCAGGACGAGCAAAAGGGCGACGAGAAACGAGCTCGCGTTCCAGCAACTCCAGTCGTTTCTCCTCGTTCCATTGCGAAAAGGAACTGTCGCTAAACCCAGCTGCTGCCAACAACTGGTCCATCGCTTTGTCGTGGAACGAACTGTTTTGCCGAATGTCCAGGACCGCAAGATGGAATCCAAACGTTTGCACAACACGCATTAACGGTTGAAGCGCATAGTCCGCCGGTCGACGCATTCCCGCAGCGATCAAGGAATCATACAAAAGTCGCAAATCTTCGAGCAGCTCGGAGGATCGTTGATACATGGGTGGAGGGGCGACCACCAAACGATCCGAATAGATATCTCCACACGGAAGTCTTCCAATCATCGTATTGATGAACTGACGCCATGGCTCGTTGGGGTTACGATCAATTGCTTTGCGCCCCGCAGGGCCGAGGCTC
Source organism: uncultured Pirellula sp. (assembly GCA_903892365.1). Taxonomy (GTDB): domain Bacteria; phylum Planctomycetota; class Planctomycetia; order Pirellulales; family Pirellulaceae; genus JBKCUI01. The sequence continues at coordinate 670 of CAITIF010000015.1, forward strand.
TCTGCGATGGCCGCCAACGATTGCAAAAACTCCGGTTTGGGCCGTTGCCAATAGGCAGACAAGCTCAACAATCTCGCTAATTGAAGCAGCTGGCGTTGCAATAACCCCAGTGCGCTGCGACGCATTTCCAACAAACTAGTTCGAGTCACATCCGCGGTTACCAGCGGGTGCCCATCGCGGTCTCCTCCGACCCAGGTACCAAAAGTCAGGCGAGGGAAAACAAGTGGGTCGTCGAAGACCTTGGCGTCAAGCCCCACATCTGCCCAAGCTCGACGCAGTCTCTGATCCAAAGGACGCAAAACGGAAGGGAATACATGGGTCAAGTAATCGAGTACGTTGCGACGTTCAGACTGTATGTCCGGTTTGTCTAAATAGATCTCACCAGTCCGCCAAAGAATAGCAAGCAACGCCCGGACCGCATAATCATTTTCTTCCTGCTGCTGGTTCGTTAAATGAGCAGAACCATTCGTCGCTGTCGCCTGAGATTGGATTTGAAATCGTTCGAACAGTCGTCGGTGATGTGCAAGCACCGTCGCGCGTTTCGCTTCGGTGGGATGAGCCGTAAGAACCAGCTCAACTTGCATCTTCGGCAATTCACGGGCTATCTGTTCCGATGTCCATCCTGCATCTTTGAGCTGACGTAGCGAATCTCCCCATAGAGCTGGCAACGCATCGGCCCCCGATTGCTGCTCGATCGAACGCCGAAACTGGTCTGCAGCATTTTGCTCGGCCATCCCAAGAAGCTGAAACGCGATGGAATAAGCCTGAGTCAGATGAACCGATTCCGTTAAGACCGTATTCGAGAGCGCGTTGCTGCTCTCCATACCTTTGTCGGTGGATACCAAATCCGAAGCACAAGGTAATGCAGAAGCCAAGTCAGATGCACCTGACTCAATTAACACATCTTTCAGACAGCCAAGAATCCAATTCCACTGCCCAAGAAGGCTGGATTCATCTAGAGCCAAGACGCTTTCAGCAACCATAATTCCTCAAGATTCGAAGGTGTTTTGTAGGCAACGATTCAAGTGTACCGAGAGGATTGCCGAGCTGACTTGCCGCATTATCTGCAACAATGCCCAAGACAGGTATTCATTTGAAGCTGTTATTTTCAGCCGAGCATTGTAATTCATCGGAGACAATAATGCGAAGGGGACTTATTCGCAGACTACATCAGTTCGCACACTACATCGTGGCAACCTCCACCGTTTTGGTCTCCATCCCACGCCGAATCTTGATGACCACACTGCGGCCGATTTCAACTTGGTTGATCGCGTAGGCCAAAAGATCGGTTTCTCGAATCAAATCCGTTCGCCCGTCATACTCGATAATGACATCTCCCTTTTGGATTCCTGCTTTCTTAGCTCGATCATGCGGTGCGTAAGCCCCAACATGCTGAACGACCAACGCCATTTGCCCCTCCTTGATCCCCAACTTTTCCCGCTCCTGGTCGGTGGCCAATTCAGCAATCATTCCGCCTAGCCCCAACTGCCGGAGCTTCCATGATGATGCTCTCCATGAAATGTCTTCTTGCGTCCGCCATGAAGCCCTCAGCACCAGCGACATCTCGATGGTTTGACCGCCCCTTTCTAAAACGACTTCGATGGAACCGCTCTTGTCCGGCGCATGATGAAGCACCCACTGGAAGTCCGCAATCGACAAAATCGGTTGTCCAGAAAGTGTGATGATGCGATCGCCAATTTGAAATCCACTTTTCGCACCATCGCTTCCTGGGACGACATCTTTCACCGTCGCACATTGCGTCGGGTCCAAGATCAACCCCACGGTTTTGGGATGTGGGTAAGCAAACAAAAGGGAATCGGGGATCGACTTCTGCTCGGAGCGTACATGCGATTTGATCCCTTCGCCAATCATGTGACAATGGATGCAGCTCTTGACGGTGTCTCCCTCGTAATCCAATGTGCTCTTATATCGTGAGGCTAAAGATGGAATCTTCTCGGGAGAGTCAAACATCGGCTTATCTGCTTGCTTGCCAATCAAGCTTGCTTGGTTGGAGGGATAATTTCGGTGCAAGTCCAAAGCGGCTTCAAGTGCTTTGCTCAATCCTTCGACCGAAACGTCGTCTTCCCATCGAGTCCGATCCGAACGCGTGCCGAAGCGACCGTAGAGTGTCCCGTCCGCGTTGAAAATGAATGCAGCGAAAGACTGGTCGGTATCGAATTGAAACAAAGAAAGATCTAGCCCATTTGTCCCGACAACACGTACCTTGACAAACGATTTCAGCAACTGCTTCAGTTCTGCATTCTCTTCAAGGAGATCATCGTCCAACTTGACACATTCT
>CAITIF010000016.1 GCA_903892365.1 uncultured Pirellula sp.
AAGGGGAATCGCTTTTTTCACCTGGAAGACCTCCAGTCGATGCCCATCGTTAGGATGTTTGGAAACGCCGTCCTGTCCTTCTTTTCCAAACTCTCCACAGGCTATTGGAACCTGTTCGACCCCACCAATGGCTTTATCGCGATCCATTCCAACATCGCCAAACGCATGCCCTGGGCAAAGCTGCACCGAAGATACTTCTTTGAATCGGACATGCTTTTTCGTCTGTACACGCTTCGTGCTGTTGTGGTGGATGTGCCGATGAAATCACGGTACGGCATGGAGAAAAGCAACCTATCCATCACCACAGCGATGGTCCAGTTCCCGATTTTTCATGGGCTCAATTTTGCTAAACGCATTTTCTACGGGTACTTTCTTCGTGAATTCAACATTGCGTCACTGAATTTGATATTGAGTCTTGGCTTGATTGGATTCGGAACCTGCTTTGGTGTGTTCAATTGGGTTCGTGGGAACGAGCTGAATCAGCTTGCATCGGCCGGTACAGTGATGTTTGCGGCGCTACCCATCATCCTTGGTTGGCAGGCTTTGCTTTCCTTCTTTGCATTCGATGTGGGCAATGTCCCAAGAACTCCACAGCGTTGGAGGCTGATGACATCAACGTCTAACGAGACGGATTTTCAGCAGGCGCAGAAGAATGAAAGCGAGTAAGGCGTACTGGAAAGCAGCTCATGAAATCGGTTCGGCCGTTTATGCCAACCGCAAGCGAATCGATGTCGATGAGCAGGCGGGGCCAGCTTACTTTGCTGGACTACGATTGAGCCGATGGCTTTTCTGGCAACGACTGAAGCTTGCTCTGCAGCATGTCCCGACGAACACAGCAGGAACTTGCGTGGATTTCGGCTGTGGTTTCGGGTTGGCATTGCCCTTGCTACGCGAAAATTTTGGCATCACAACAGGCGTAGACTTAGTTCCAGAGCTAGCGATGGACTTCATGCAGCGATGGGATGGCCAACATCAGCAAACAGCTAACTCGGTCACAATCGTGGATTCGCTAGAACGCTCTGGTTTGAAGCCGGCATCTGTCGACGTGGTCTTGGCCTTGGATGTTCTCGAGCATTTCGAATCGCTGGACGCAATCCTGAATCAGATTCATGACATATTAAAGCCGGGCGGTCAGCTTCTGGTGACTGGCCCTACGGAAAACTGGGCCTATCAAATCGGCCGCAGGATGGTGGGTTTCACGGGCGAATACCATCACCAAACGATCTACGATGTATTGAAAGAAGTGGCTAAGCAGTTCGATGTGCAAGTAGTCGACCAAATCCCAGCTCTTGTCCCCTTATTCCTGGTGGCCAAAGCCATCAAGAACTAATCGCTTGGCCTGGACACAAAGAAAACCGGGGCGATGCATGAGTTAAGCAAATCGGACAGGGTCCGCAAGTTCGAACTGCTTAGTTGGATTCGCTGTCAGGTCGTTTGACCAGATGCTGTTGCAAGTAAATGGCGCGTTCGATGTTCCGGTCGGTCACGCTGAGCTTTCGTCCACACAACTTTTGAAGGTGGGCCGGCTGAGTATGAATGAAGAGCTTATTGACGGTCGGGATTTTGACGTTGTCGATCAATCCCAAGTTGACTCCCATGCGAACCTTGCTTAGGTAATGCATGGTTTCTTCGCTGCTGATTTTTTTTGCAGTGCACAGAATTCCCAGAGCTCGGCTTACATTATCGTGAAGATCTTGGTGATTTTCGGAGACCAAGAATTCGCGAGCCTTCCGTTCGTACTCGATCAAGCGTGGCACAACCTCGCGCACTTTAGCAACCAAGGCGGTTTCATTTTTGCCTAGGGTTGTTTGGTTGCTGATTTGATAGAAGTCCCCCATGAATTGCGACCCTTCGCCGAAGAGTCCACGGACTGCGACATTGATTTTGTTCAGAGCCCGAAAAACTTTGTCGATTTGTTTGGTTGCAACCAAGGCGGGCAAATGAAGCATTACACTTACCCGCAAGCCCGTACCCACATTGGTCGGACAGGCAGTAAGATACCCCAATCGCTTCGTAAAGGAGTAGGTCAACTTGCTTTCAAGTTGATTGTCGAGCTGGTCCATGCGCTGCCATGCGGCCTCCAAGTCCAGGCCACTTTGAATCACTTGGATACGCAAGTGATCCTCTTCATTGACCATGATGCTAAAGCACTCGTTGGGATCCAGGATGACGGCGCGGGCACCTTGGCTTTCGTTCAGCTCATGGCTGATCAGCTGCCGTTCCATCAAAAATTGGCGATCAAGATCGCCTAATTTTGCCACGTCAACGTACTCGGTATCCGCGGACATAGGGAGCGAGTCGAGAGCGCGGTGGACTTCCAAGGCGATGGCGGTTCGGTCCTTCGCTGTGCATTTGCGAATGAACGGAAAATCGGCAAGGTTCCGAGCGAGCCTAATTCGGCTGCTCATAACGATGTCTGATTCGGGGCCGTTGCCTCGCATCCATTCACTGCTTTGGTTGGCCAAATCCTCAAGTTTCACGATTATTTAGTGCTTTACTGCGTGAGTAGATCGACAAGGGGGTCGCAGGGTACAAGAACCGAGCGACGGGATTTTTGACTTTAGTGGATAGAAAGGTACTGAATGCTATTGTAGTGAAGGAGATAAGTAGGGGGAGAGGTGCTAGGCTTCGGGTGAAGGTTGCGACTGAAAGGTGTCGTCTCCCAAGTCCTCTTCGTCCTCATCGGAAGTTTCGGGGTCGGACCAGGATGCGTCTTCTCCCGTTTCAATGGCTTGGATTTTATCTCTAAGTTTCCC
>CAITIF010000017.1 GCA_903892365.1 uncultured Pirellula sp.
GCAAGAGTTGAAACAACGCGAACCTAATCTGGAACGCGAGGTCAGTGCGCTCGAGGAAGTCGTTCACGCTCTTGAACGGCAATTGGAGTTGCTGGTAGAGGAAACTCGGCAACTGCAAGAAGCAGAAGCGAAGGTTCAATCGGCGGAGGCTTATCGAAATGAAGCTAAGCTGCAAGTACGCCAAGCGGAACTTGCCCTCGAGCGGAGCACAGTACGCGCTCCGATGCAGGGTCGCATTCTAAGAGTGGTCGCATCTCCTGGATCGCGAGTCATGGGTCTTGAAACAACGGCTGGACAAAGCTCGAGTACGGTCGTCGAAATGTATGATCCACAAAAACTTCAGGTGCGAGTTGATGTGCGACTTGAGGACGTCCCGATGGTCACGCCGGGCCAACAGGTCAACATTGAGACCGCCTCTTCTGCCGATGTAATCCACGGTCAAGTGCTGCAGATAACCAGCTCGGCGAACATTCAGAAGAATACATTAGAGGTCAAGGTTGAGTTGCTTGATCCACCTCTGTCAGTGAGCCCCGAGATGCTCGTCACAGCCGCTTTTCTGGCTCTAAAAAGCGACGTATCGTCCGATTCAATGAGAGAGGCGGAGCGCATATTCGTTCCAGAGTCTTTCGTGCAGGCTAGCGATTCACAATCGTTTCTATGGATAGTTGATGAGAATTCAAAAGCGAGAAAACGCACGGTGCAGCTAGGTGGTAAAGCGGCCGATGACCTCATCGCAATCAAATCAGGTCTCCAAGTTACAGATAAGTTGATCGCTTCAGGAAGAGATGGCCTGAGCGAGGGTGCGAGGGTGCATGTAACAAGCGACGATCCAATTATAGGAATGAAATAGATGGCACTCGTAGAACTTCGTGGTGTAAGCAAGAGCTTTAGCAAGGGCGAAGAGACCATCACGCCACTTGACAACATCAGCATGGACATTGAGGAAGGCGAGTTCATCTCCTTAATGGGTCCCAGTGGTACCGGCAAAAGCACGCTGCTAAACTTGGTGAGCGGAATTGACCGGCCCGACGCGGGAACAATCACTGTCGATGGGACAGATGTGACCAAGTTGTCTCGCACGCAGCTTGCGGATTGGAGAGCTGCCAACCTTGGGTACATATTTCAGACACACAATCTCAGTCCCGTGTTGACCGCTTATGAGAATGTTGAACTACCAACGCTGCTGTTGAAGTTGTCCTCCGCACAACGAAGGCAACGTGTTGAACTGGCCCTAGAAGCGGTCGGCTTGAGCGATCGAGCAAACCACTATCCTCGCCAGCTTTCCGGTGGACAAGAACAACGCGTGGGAATTGCTCGTGCAATCGTGGCTCATCCGAAAGTTGTTGTGGCGGATGAACCGACTGGAAGTCTCGATGCAGAAACCAGCGACCAAGTTCAAATACTACTGCAGAGACTCAATCGTGAACTCAACATCACCATGTTGATGGTCACGCACGATAGCAACGTCGCAGGCATCGCAACCAAGCAATTAATCCTTGATCGGGGTAAGTTCCTGGCTCGCGCCGAAGGAGTAGTTCGATGATAGGTTATGTCTTAAAAACAATGTGGCGACACCGCACTCGAACTCTGCTGACCGTATCAGGTGCAGCAGTAGCGATGTTTGTTTTTTGTTTCGTTGGCTCTGTTCAAGAAGGGCTACATCGGCTGACGACGGGTTCGGATGCGGATCGCAGCTTGATTGTGTTCCAGGAAAATCGCTTTTGCCCGACCACCAGTCGCTTGCCAGAGGACTACGCTAAGAAGATTCGCGAGGTTAACGGCGTGCGCGATGTCATGCCCATCCAAGTGTGGACGAATAACTGCCGAGCAAGCTTGGACATCGTGGTGTTCAACGGTGCCGACCCCATGCAGATCCAAAAGACTCGACCTCTCACGCTCGTGAGCGGTAGCTGGCAACAGTTTCAATCGCAGCGCGATGCGGCGATCGTCGGAAGAAATGTTGCGAACCGTCGAGGCTTAAAAGTCGGCGACCAGTTTTCAATTGGTGACATTTCGGTGCGGATAGCAGGACTTTTTTCGTCGACGGTCCCTTCCGAAGAAAACCTTATTTATACGAGTCTCGCTTTTCTGCAGTATACCCGCGGGCTCGACGCAGCCGGACTCGTTACTCAGCACGAGGTCCTATTGACCGAAGATGCCGATCCAGATCGCGTGGCGAGTGAGATCGACTCGAAGTTGCGAGCCGGTGCCGTTGCGACCAAAACGCGTCGCAAAGGAGCGTTTCAAGCGAGCACACTTTCGGATCTGGTCGACCTCATCGGGTTTGCCCACTGGCTCGGCTACGCGTGTGTCGGTCTTGTGTTGTCGCTTGTGGCTACTACCACGGTTATGAGTGTCCAGGATCGCATCAAGGAATACGCGGTGTTGCAAACCATCGGCGTGCGTCCACTGACCACCATGCGTCTGGTTCTCACCGAAAGCACGGTCCTTTGCGTGGTGGGTGGAGTAGCCGGGACATTGCTTGCGATGCTCGCGCTGAGTCTCGGTGGTTTTGCGATCGGTGCTGAGGGCGCAACCATCGCATTTCGCCCAACGCTGGGCCTAGCCA
>CAITIF010000018.1 GCA_903892365.1 uncultured Pirellula sp.
CGCGACATTTTTGGGACATTTTTCTCCCGTCGCATTGGGGGATTATGCCGCGGGGCCTTCGCACGTGCTGCCAACGGGTGGGACTGCGCGTTGGGCTTCTGGTTTATCCTCCAATCACTTCATTCGTTCCAGCAGCATCATTGAATTTGATCAGTCCGCCCTCGCTGCGATTGCTCCTCATGTGGCCAGACTAGCGGACAAAGAAGGACTAACCGCACATAAGCAAAGCGTTCTGTTGCGAACCTAAAGTTGCTTCCCGATGACCATCAATCAAGGCTACTGTTACCACCATGTTATCCAGTCTGATGCAACGCGGCACTCGTTAGCTTCCTATCTGGCAACTCATTTTTCCCATTCGTCTCAATTGCAATGGGAAGAAAGGTTGCGCAGCGGTGAGATTGTGCTGGGCGACGAAGTAGCAAGTGGTTCGGAGGAATTGCGAGCAGGCCAGGTTTTGCTTTGGAATCGGCCGGGCTGGCTCGAGCAAGATGTGCCGCAATCGTATTCCGTTATCTACTGCGATGAGCATCTGTTAGCCGTGAGTAAGCCGAGCGGCCTGCCGACGATTCCAGGTGGCGGATATTTCGAGAATACGCTTTTGAACAAGGTTCGAAGGGATTTTCCTGAAGCTCGCCCCGTGCATCGGTTGGGACGTGCGACATCGGGCATTGTGCTATTTGCTTTGAGTCCTGTGGCAGCCTCTTACTTAGCGAAAAATTGGCATCAGCTTCAAAAGCAATATCAAGCGTTGGCGTTGGGCCGGGCTCTGCAAGATGCATATGACATTGTTTCGCCGATTGGTAAGTGCAATCATCCGCGATTGGGACAGGTATTCGCTGCGAATCCAGAGGGCAAGCCATCGCGAAGCATGGCTCGAGTGGTTGAACGTCGCGAAAGCACGACGTTGTTCGAAGTCGATTTGCTAACAGGTCGTCCCCATCAAATTCGCATCCATTTGGCATACATTGGATATCCGCTTTTAGGAGATCCGCTCTATACGTTCGGAGGTGTGCCCAAGGGCGACGTCCCGGGGTTGCCCGGTGACTTGGGATACCATCTTCATGCCAAACGACTTGTGCTTGAACATCCTGTGAATCAATTGATTTTAACGCTCGAATCCCCAATTCCCGCATTGCTTCAAAGTGAAATTGTTAGTTGAAGGAAGTTGCAAGCATGAGTCGATTTTCTTGATGAATGCATCCCCCCATTTCTGGTAGCATGAGACAACGGAGTGCTTGGTGAATCGACAAAGAAAAACAATTCTAGGGCTAGCCCGATTGACAGGGCAGCGAAAGGGGCAAACAATGCCGAGACTGAAGGACCAGACGCAGCGGCAGGATGCCGCGTTTTTCTTGAACGCTGCTTACCTCCATCTTGTGAGCGAATCTTTGGTCCATCAACGTTCCACCGAAAGAGCAGTGCTTCCATTCGCGTGGATGTTAGCTTGCAGCTGGATTGCAATGGCCATGCTTGGTTGCAGCAATCATTCCTCCGAATCACCAAATGCTTCGGACTCCGTCGCTGTCGCTGTCTCCGACCAAGAGACCTCGCAAGATCCCCAGACTGTTGCTTTGGTAGCAATGAATACAACATCGTCGGTTGCCAGCAATGCCAATGCTGGTGACATCAATCCCAAGCGAGCTTTTTCGTACCTTGAAAAGATTTGCAAGATAGGCTCCAGGACGACCGGAACGTCGGGGATGCAAAAACAGCAGCAAATGCTGGAAGAGCATTTTACTGCCTTGGGAGGGGTTGTCTTGTGGCAACCTTTCGAAAGTCGGCATCCAGTAACGGGAGCCAAGGTCGAAATCAAGAACTTAGTGGTTCGTTGGCGGCCCGAGTTGACCGAGCGGGTTTTATTGTGCACTCATTACGACACCAAGCCTTTCCCAGCGATGGATTCAAAAAATCCAAAAGGTTTGTTCGTTGGTGCTAACGATGGTGGAAGTGGTACGGCTTTGTTTATGGAATTGGGGCATACGATGCCTAACCTATCGCTGCAAGTTGGGGTCGATTTCGTTTTCTTTGATGCGGAAGAGTTGGTCTATGAAGAGAATCGAGATCCCTATTTTTTAGGCTCGAAATACTTCGCGGAGGCGTACGTCAATGACCCGAGCAGTGCTCGCTATCGATGCGGGATTTTGTTGGACATGGTGGGTGATGCGGATTTGCAGCTTTATTACGAAGAGAATTCATTTAAGTTTGCGAGGCCTTTGGTGGAAGAAGTCTGGGGCATTGCAAAACAGCTGGGGGTGAAAGAGTTCGAGCCCAAGCTTCGGCACTACATACGAGATGATCACTTGCCGCTAAACGAAATTGCGAAGATTCCGGTTATCGACATTATTGACTTCGATTACCCTCGTGGTGCACCCAAAAATAGGTCTTACTGGCACACGATGGCAGACACGCCCGACAAATGTTCCGGCGCATCGATCGCGAAAGTTGGGCGAGTGCTTGTGGAGTGGATGAAACGTCAGAAATAGTGACCCAAGAAAGGTAGTAAGGACGAAGTGGTTCTCGGGAAGGCTTCGTTCTGTGTCTAGAAGATCATGCCACCACAGCTTGAGCTCGATTGCGTCTCCAAGAGCTATGCAAAGCAAGTAGTTCTTCACGGTGTTTCGATTCGTATCGAACCAGGTGAATTGGTTGTGGTGCTTGGCGAAAGCGGAAGCGGAAAATCAACTCTGCTTCGGTTGATTGCTGGGCTCGAGGCCTGCAATTCCGGGGCCGTTCTTTTGCAAGGAGTCGATCAAAAAAACGTACCTCCCCATCAACGCTCGATCGGGATCGTTTTTCAAAACGGAAATGGCTACGAGCATCTCAGTGTTCGCGAGAACCTGGAGCTTGCGTTCATGGCAAGCAAAAATCCATCAGGAGGCAAGCGTTCTGAGGTCAATCGCTGGATCGAGTTGGTGCAGATTGGCTCGTTGGTTGCTCAAAAGCTGTGTTTGCTTTCTGTGGGGCAGCAACAGAGGGTGGCTTTGGCTCGGGCGTACCTTTCGGGCAAGAGTCTGTTGTTGATGGATGAACCGCTGGCTAGCTTGGACTATATCCATAGGAGCGAATTGCGTGAACTGATTCGAAACGAGCATCGGGGCCGAGGTCAAACTTTGGTTTATGTGACGCACGACTCGGATGAAGCGATGCTGTTGGCTGACCGGATTGTTCTGCTGTCGCAAGGCCAGGTTATCCAAGCGGGGGTGCCGCGAGATATTTACTTGAGACCAGTTTCCTTGTTGGCAGGGAAGCGTCTGGGGCGGCATCTCATGAACGAAATAGAGTTGCCGATCGCTTGGTTCGAAAATTCTGGTCGTCAAGGGTTGGAGGAGGGGACGGTTCGGTGCGGTGTTCGGCCTCACGACTGGACGCTTGTTTCAATCGCTTTCGGGAGGGAGACGGATTTGTTACCTCGCGCTCCGGCTGATTTTGTCGCTGGTCCCAATGGCAACTTTGTGGTTTTGCAGCAACCCGACGGCGGCAGGTTAGTGAAGGCCTGTGGGAGAATTTCAAAAGCGAGCTGGCTTGGTGATTCGTGGCTTGTTCGAATGGAAAGCAATCGGGGGGGAATAGAATTGTCCGTTTCGGCCGGGGCGTTAAGCGTTGATTTAAGCAACAAGCTCGACAGTATCGGATCGAAGGATTCGTCGAGCTCGGTTGGAGACGCGTTTGCTGTGGCTACGATCCCGATTGCGAGGCTGGCGATTTTTCCTCCAAATGGGGGGTGTTGAAGTTCTGTCTGGGCGAGTCCCAGAGCTAGTTCAGTGCCAGTGAACACTTTTTTTGCAAAATTCTTCAAAAAGATGCTAGTTCCTCTATCAAGAGAAGGGAGGAACGCTACACTGTTCGCGTGGATACCGGAACTGTTGGCAAGGCTGCAATACCAACCTGCGGTTTTTTGCATTTTCAGGCATCGTGGCGCATTTGGGGGGAGAGCATTGGACGGATACTTCGTTGTTCAGATTCAATCTCCTTCTCGTGTTGTTTTTTCGCGTATTGGGTGTGGACGCACAAAAGTGCGGTCTGGCATTCCCTATTATTCATGCGCGAGCAGATGGGGAGTATCCCCTTCTCTCTTTCCGGTTTCAATCCTTCTTTCGGCAAGTGCATTCTGGCCAGGCAAAGCAAGTTGAGACTACATTCTCTGTCTTTTTTGCCCGGCTTTTTGAATCTTCTTACAATCCCTTCAGACCACTTTGAGAATTAGCTAGTCTCCATGGCAACATCCTCCAAGCGACGACTACAGACCTCCACAACTCGTGTTTTCGGGTCAGGCCGTAGCCAATTTCCGATTCCTAATTTGACGACGTTGCAAACTGCTTCGTACGAAGCGTTTTTGCAAGAAGATATTCCGTCGGACAAGCGAAAGAATCAGGGGCTTGAGTCCGTATTTCGCGAAATTTTTCCGATTGAAAGCTACGACAAGACGGTTGCGCTGGAATACCTGCGTTACGAATTGGGGAAGCCAAGATATACCCCTGAAGAATGTCGTCAGTTGCGGCTTACTTACGGCAAGCCGTTGAAGGTATGGTTTCGTTTGAAGCGAGATCAGCCGCTCGAAGAAGAAGTGTATTTGGGTGATATTCCAATCATGTTGGGTGGTGGCGAGTTCATCATCAACGGTGCGGAGCGAGTGGTGGTTAGTCAGTTGCACCGTTCGCCTGGCGTGGACTTTGTGGAAGAAACAGAAGGTACGTCTGAGCGGAAGATGCCTTCCTGCCGAGTGATTCCAGAGCGTGGTAGCTGGATCGAGGTGAATGTCACCAAGAAGGACTCGTTGTCGGTTCGAATCGACCAGAGCGGTAAGTTCTCGGTGATGACTTTGCTTCGTGCGATGTCGCCTAAGTTGAGCACCGATCAAGATTTGCTGAAGGTCTTTTACGAAATCGTTTCGGAAAAGATTACTGATGGTCGCAGCGTTGCCAAAATCGAAAATAAGATCGCGGGTGATGATGTTGTGTATCCATCGGATCACGAGCGTGCAGGCGAGATCATCATCGAAGGTGGTCAGAAGATCTCGAAGGCCATTGCAGAGACAA
>CAITIF010000019.1 GCA_903892365.1 uncultured Pirellula sp.
ATTATATCCCTGTCGAATTTACCAACGATGCGTGCGATGCCGTCGATGGTATGAAGCTAGGCGACGAGGTGGACGTTACGTATCGGCTCAGTGGACGCAAATGGCAGAAAGACCCCAACAGCGAAGTCAAATACTTCTTGAGTGCTGAAGCGATGGGATTCAATCGAGTCGGTGAAGGCAATGGTGGTATGGGTGAAGATGATCTCAACGATGCGTTTTCCCAGGCCGCGGCAGACGATGGAGCCGATGCACCTTTCTGATCGGCATCGCTTACTGGGGCTGATCGGCATCGCTTACTGGGGTTCGAGGAAGCCGTGGGCACATGCCGCGGCTTTCGCCTCGGATTACCGGTCCACCGTAAGGTCATCACTTGAAGACGGCATGCAGCTTCATGGCGACTTGGTTGTCGTCAAAAAACAAATGACTTAGTCGCTCAATAACTTTCCATTGATCGATAGCTTTTTCTGCAACTCGTCGCTCTTTGTTGAGCTTCTTGATCTCGCCATAGTAATCGATAGGCGAACGGCCTCGCGAGGCAGCCCTTGCGGCCTCCAGTTGCACAATAGTGGTATCAATCCACTGGATGAATTGCACCAGTCGATTGCCAACCGTTTGCGCGTCTCGCGGTGCAAAAAGCATCGGTGGGGATTGAGCGTCCATTCGCAAACCCAACGCGAATGCGGTCTGCCACTTGCCGCCGGGCTTGGATGAAATCACCAGTACCAGCTCAGGCTCCTCGTCCTCTAAGGCTATTCGCCAAATCGCCTCCCCTTCCCCCTCAATCGTGACGCTTTGGCTTGGTTCAACGACAAAATCTTTTGCAAGTTTGATTTCGATTTCTGTGCGGCATTGCTTTGGTAACACGGACTTGCCAACCACTGTTGCCATTTTCTTGCGAGACGTATCGACCACAAAGGTTTGATCAATAGAAAGAGTGCCATCCAAAGAGGTGGACACATCCTTTTCCGCAGGTGTTACTTCCACAGGTTCTTCAGTTGGGCTTTGCTTGTCGTCTGAAAGTAATGGCAAAGAGCCTGGTGGGGAGTCGACGAGCGGGGCGTCACCATTTACCGATCGTGGGGGTTCGTACGACTTCTTATTCGAGAGCCCGAGAGCGTCTGAGATAACCGCTTTCGAATCGAGCGTTGCGAGCGAGAAGTCACTACTTCGGTTGGGTTGCAATTGGGCAAGTAGCGAATCAGCGGCTGCGGTGCTGGGCAGCTCTCGGTTGGGGGAGGTGATCGCATCGATCCCTTCAATGGTTGTCAGTTCGGGTGATTCCGTAGCAGGGAGGGGCGCAAGATCGGTTTGGAGGGATGGCTCTGGGGGGCGATCTTGAGGTTGAACGTGATTTGTTTGCTCTGGGGATGCTGCGAGCTCCCGCGGTTGCGGCGGCTTGGCCTTTGAAGAGCTAAAAACAGCGACCATCGTTCCGATACCCAAAATGGCAATAGCGCTCAATGCAAGTAATGCAATGCGGGGAGGCCGCGAAGGCTTGGACGGCTTTCGCTTGAAGCTGTCGATGGAAACCAGTGGCGTTGCGGTTGGGGAAATTCGAGCAACCCAGGGCCATGCGATACGGTGCGACGAGGTATCTTCCGTAGGGCTCCAAATGGATGGAACCATCGAGTGCCTTTCGGCCCAAGTCTGCATCGCAAAAAAAAGCGGGATCAAAACTCCGTTCGCGTCGACAAACGTGCATGCCGTTGGTGCATGCTTGTTTTTCGAGCTGAACGAAAATGCGTACAGTTGGTTTTGCCAGTCCTTGATGACCACTGCGGGTGGGGGGCCGGCCTTGTTGAGCAGCGAAGCGACCAAGTCGAATCCCTCCATGAGGCAAGCGACTGCAACTTCATGAATATTTCTTCGCGATCGTTTGAAAACAACAAGACTTCGGCAGACGAGCTCGCTCAGATCCTGATCGATGGATTCTGTCGCCAGCGCGTTTGCAATGTGGGTGCGTAGGTCTTGTGTCAGGTTTGCATCGTTGTCCCAGTTAAGGCTGTTGTTCTGTAAGTTTTCTGCGGATTCGGAAGGATTCGGGACGGAGTAATGGTAGCACTGCAGATGCCACGTTTGCCCGGCGGTTTCTTGTTCTGAGAACTTGAGCAGCATGCACCATGCGGCTGGTTCTGGCGATGGCTTGTTCTGGTTCGTGGTGGTTTCCAGCAAATAGAATTCCGCGTTGGCTTCGATGAAGGGCTGCAGATTTACGTGATTGAGCACGAAGCATGTTTTGGCATGTTCGTTGGTCAATCGGGTTAGCAATGCCAGTATTGAAGTAGATTTCATGAATTCGCGATTACTTTGGAGGGTGCATGCGAGGGTAATGCCAATTGACGGTTTGTAGGTACGAAAGTACACTTTTCGCCCATTAAATTGGGACAAGTCACCTAGACACCCGACGTCGTCGGACCCTTAGATTTTTGCAGAAACACGGGAGCATTGCATTCGGCCATGGCTAACAAGTTGATTTATTTCTTTGGCAAATCGAAAACCGACGGTAACGGAGACATGAAGGCTCTGCTGGGCGGTAAAGGTGCCAACCTCGCTCAAATGACCAAAATCGGCCTTCCAGTTCCATCTGGATTCACGATCACGACGGAAGTTTGCGTTTCTTATTACAAGAACGGCCGAAAGGCACCTGCTGAGCTAGCCGGCGAGATGGAAAAGGCCGTGAAGTGGCTGGAGAAGGAAACGGGCAAGAAGTTCGGGGACGTCAAGAATCCGTTGCTGGTTTCGGTACGATCCGGTGCTCGCGATTCGATGCCAGGCATGATGGATACGATTCTGAATCTTGGTCTGAACGACGCGACCTGTGAAGGTCTTGCGGCAGCGACCAACAATCCTCGGTTTGCTTGGGATTCGTATCGTCGTTTCCTGCAGATGTACGGTGACGTTGTGATGGGCGTGCAAAAGAAGCACGAAAACGATCACGAGCCGTTCGAAGAAGTTATGGACCAGCTCAAGAAAGAAGCCAAGGTCAAAGACGACACGGAACTTTCTGCAGAACACTTGCAAGAACTGGTCAAGCGCTTCAAGAAGTTGATCAAGGACTTTACGGGCAAGGCTTTCCCAACCGATCCAATCAAGCAATTGGAAGGTGCCGTGTTCGCCGTGTTTAGTTCCTGGATGAACGAACGAGCGATCTTGTATCGTCAAAAGTACCGTATCCCTGACGAATGGGGTACCGCAGTGAATGTTCAGGCCATGGTGTTCGGCAACATGGGTGATGACTGTGCAACCGGTGTTGCGTTCACCCGCGATCCAGCTAACGGCGAGAACGTTTTCTACGGCGAGTATCTTGTAAATGCACAAGGTGAAGACGTCGTTGCTGGCGTTCGCACACCTTTGACAATCGCTGAGATGGCAAAGGATAAGATCATTTCGGCTGCTCACAAAGAGCTGAACGAAATTCGCAAGACGCTTGAAAAGAACTTCGGCGACGTTCAAGACTTCGAGTTCACCATCGAGAAGAAGAAGCTGTTCATGCTTCAAACTCGAAATGGTAAGCGAACCGCGTTGGCCTATGTCAAGATTGCTCACGACATGGTCAAGGAAAAGCTGATGACTCCGGAACACGCCATTAAGTCGGGCGATCCGGAAGCGCTCAATCAACTCCTTCAGCCAATTTTCGACGTGGTTGCTTACGAAAAGGCTCGTAAGGAAGGTCGCTTGATGGCGGTTGGCTTGCCAGCAGGTCCTGGAGCAGCTTCGGGTGCCGTTGTTTTCACTGCTGGTAAAGCAGAAGAACTGGCAGCCAAGGGCAAGAGCGTCGTACTTGCACGGATCGAAACCAGCCCAGAAGATCTTCGAGGCATGATTGCATCTGACGGAATTCTTACCGCTCGCGGTGGTGTTTCCAGTCACGCTGCGTTGGTTGCTCGTCAAATGGGTAAGGTTTGCGTCGCTGGTGCTGGCGATATCGAAATCGATTACCACAAGGGTACTTTGAAGTGCAAGGGTGTGACTCTGAAAGAAGGGGATCACATCAGTATCAACGGTACGACCGGCGAAGTATTCCATGGTGCGATCGCCACCGCCGATAGTGAATTGAAGCAAGTCTTGGTCAACAAGACCATGAAGCCTAAGGACAGCAAAGTATTCCAATACTACGACTTCCTGATGAAGCTTGCGGACAAGTATCGTACCCTTGGCCTCCGAACCAACGCGGATCAACCTGATCAGGTTGTCAACGCGATTGCGTTTGGTGCCGAAGGAATCGGACTTTGCCGTACAGAGCACATGTTCTTTGAAGGGGATCGAATCATTGCGGTCCGTCAAATGATTTTGGCCAAGGCAGAAGACGACCGAAAGAAGGCTCTTGCAACCTTGCTGCCTTATCAGCAAAAGGACTTCGAAGGAATCTTCCGTGCGTTGGATGGACTGCCAGCTTGTATTCGTTTGCTGGACCCACCATTGCATGAATTCTTGCCTCAGCATGACAACAAGAAGGGGCAAGAAGAAGTCGCGAAGCAGCTCAAGACCACGGTTGCCGAAGTTGCCAAGATGGTTAGCGAACTGCACGAGTTCAATCCGATGCTCGGCTTCCGCGGTTGCCGGCTAGGTATCTTGCGTCCTGAAATCACCGAGATGCAAGCTCGGGCGATCTTCCAAGCGGCTGCTACCGTCTTGAAAGAAGGTATCAAAGTGAAGCCAGAAGTGATGGTTCCGTTGGTTGGCTTCAAGAAAGAGCTCGATTTGCAAGTGGAAATCGTGCATCGCGTTGCTGCTGAAGTGATGAAGGCAACCGGCAAGAAGTTTGCTTACACGGTTGGTACCATGATCGAAGTTCCACGCGGTGCTTTGACAGCGGATGAAATCGCGGAATCGGCCGAGTTCTTCTCGTTCGGAACCAACGACTTGACTCAGACCTGTATGGGAATGAGCCGCGATGACTCAGGATCTTTCTTGCCAGCTTACCAAAACCTGGAAATCATCAAGGCTAACCCCTTTGCGTCCATCGACCGAACTGGTGTTGGTCAGTTGATGAAGATTGGCGTGGACAAAGGTCGATCCACCAAGTCAGATTTGAAGATCGGCATTTGCGGTGAGCATGGTGGCGATCCATCGTCGGTCGAGTTCTGTCACATCATCGGTTTGAACTACGTTAGCTGCAGTCCGTTCCGAGTGCCGATCGCTCGACTTGCTGCCGCACAAGCTGCGATTCGTCACCCTGCTAAACCGGTTGCTGCAAAAGTGATCAAGGATACGAAGAGCAAGACCGGCGCGACCAAGTCCAAGACTTCGGTTAAGTAAGCTGGACTGAATCGATAAGCTCTGAATCATTAAGCTTCAGAGCAGATAATAGGCCGTAACGAAAGTCTTATGGACTTTCGTTACGGAATTGGTCTCAGGCCTTGGATTCGACCGCGAGGGGCCAAGCCTTGAACTTCGATAGGTGATTCTAGACGGTGAACGGCTACGTTGCCGGCTAGATCATAGGCCTCCAGCTTCAAATAAATGGTTGGTGGCAAGCTTGGGTCGGCGGGCCAAACGTAGCGACCTTGATTTCGAATTCCCGACGCAATCACATTCCACGGTCCTTCCGGCGTTTCGGAATAGGACAGCACGATTGGCCGTTCTGGCAAGTATTCGTCGGCGACTCGGTATTCGAGTACCAGAGAGCCGGATTCTTTACCCTTGCCGTAGAGCGCGCTAGTGATTCTTGCTTGAGGCAATTCCGTGTCCACGTGAATCCATGCATCTGCGTTATCGCCATTGCGAGGTCGATTAGATGCTAGTCCGTTGGCACCAACGATGATCATTCGGAATCCGAACAAACCTTCCGTTTCCACTTGGATATCGAAAGGGCTTGTGCGATCCGGGTCTTCGCCCCAGACTTGCCAGGTAAGTCCTTCATCCGTGGTTCCCCACAACTCGACGGCCGCAACTGGCGAATCAGGATCGTTCTCGACAGTGTATTCCAGGCTAAATGCCTTCGCTCTGCTGAACACCGGTTTAATGTTATTGCGGAAGGATGTTTGCCCTGGTATCCGCTCCACAGGTTGACCCTCGCGGGCGGGGATTGGACCGCCAGGCAGTCCGGCAGGACCCGTTGGAAGATAGTTTGGGTTTTGATCCCCGATTAAAAGGGATTGGTTGGGTTGGTCCGCGCGGCTGGATGTAAGACTTAATTGTCTGCGGTCGAGAGCTCTCTGGAACTCTTCGTCCGTCATCGGTTTCGTTTTTGAGTTTACGGCAGCAGGTGTCCCCGTAGATAAACGTCCCGAAGGCGAGTCGTCGTCGGCAATGCTTTTGTTTGCGGAAGTCGCGTTGAGGATTCCAGACTTCAAGATTTGCTCTTGAGTGTATTGGTTCTGCTGAACTAATTGTTCAATCAGTTGCTGTTGGCGTTCAACGACAGCAGTAGCAAAGTGAGAGTCTGTGGCGGCTGGTTGTCTCTTGCCAGGCCCGCTCAGCACCTCAATTTTTGGCATGCCCGGCCTAGAAGTGTCTAGCGAAGGAAGTGCGATTCCGGAGCCAATGGGTTTGGTGGAAGTCTCCGAGCGTCCTGTGTTGTTTGCGAAGCGGGGCTCGCGGCTTTTATCGCTGGCAAATTGAAGTCCCATAGCCGCGTTTGCAGACCGAAGAAGCTTTGGCAACCGGTTGACTTCGACTTGGTTTCCTGCGCGGTCTTTTGCTGTAAGTCGAACGGATAACTGTGCAGCGCCAACAGGCAGTTCCCAAGATCCAGTTCCCAGCCACTCTAAAGTTTCCTGGTCTTGTTGGATATCGAAGGAAATTTCGGCAGGCTCGTTCATCGACTCGGTTTGATAGGTCAATTGGACCGTCGATGCATCGAGAGCCAGGTCCGCAATCGCGAATTCTGCAAGCATGATGCCTTTAGGGTCCGTTTCGATGATTAGATTCGCTTCGGGTTTAGTCGTGTCGACAACGACCACTAACGGTTCGCCTGGATTGTCAAAGGACCTGCCTTGTGAATCGAGTGTTTTTAACCGAAACAGATATTCGCCATCTGTATTCGCCAAGAATTGAAACTGCTTGGTCCGAACGTCGCTACGAGAGTAAACGGTCCAGGTTCGACCACCGTTATTCGAGGTTTCGAGAACAATCTCGCGAGGTGTTTGGCCAGTCTGTTCAATGTTGTAGGGAATGACAAAATCAGAGCGAGGCCAATAGACACGTGCGTCTTCAGCTTGGTACTGTGTTTGCGGCCCTTGAGCGTAGGCGGCGTTCGTGCCAAGTAGGAACACCCCTGCAAGGATAGATTTGATGGAAATCCAGAGGGTGCTAATCAAAGGGGTGCGATCGAATGTTTTGGTCCAGCAAGAACCACTACGCCATTTGCGATTTTTAAGGAGTGCAACGAATCTGGTCATAGTTCAATTATCGAATTTGAGTTTCGTCGGTGCGGCCTGCAACGCGTTCTGGCGACATTTCATCGATAAGCTGGGCGTATCGTTGATTGTCTCGATCGAAAGCTTCGAGATTTTCTTTGGTCGCGAAAAGAAAGACTCGCTTCGTGTCTGGCTGGATGCATCCAAATTCGCATTTCCCGTCCACAAGATCCCCTGTCTCGAAGAAGCAAACCAAGTCAAAGCAGCTCAAGCACGGAGTAAATCGATCTGGTGCACTGAGCAGCTTTTGCCTCGCTCGTTCGCTTGAGCAGTGGTAGATGCGACCCCGATGGCGAACGGCATAGGCTGGCGATCCGCTCACCCAAGCGGGGTTCGTGCCCAGTGATAACGATTCGATCAGTTCGACTGGGCAATGACCATCTAGACCGATTGAATCGGCAACAATGTGGGTCGGCTCTGTCGCTCGAACGGTTGAAGCATCGTGAGAAGGTGGCGTTCGCGGAGCAGCCTCTCGATTCATCTGCATCTCTGACAAATTCGAAAGTGTGGGCGAACCGCTGATTGGCCTAGCAGGAACGGATCGGTTTGCCTCCATGGCAGCCGGTGCTTCCGGAGTTACCGATGGGGCAATAGGCTCTTGAGCGAGTTGATCTGGCCTTACCTTCTGTTCTGTTCTGGCATGAAGTCCAGCAGCTTGGTGTGCGGGAACAACCAAGGGCTGTTTGGCAACGAAGGGGTTGTCGATGAATCGTTGCGGTTTTGTGCCAGTTTGGCCTGCTGGCAATTCCGATGCGGTCGGAGCTTGCGAATGCACTATAGGAGCAGCACGAGCGGTCATTGCGTTGTTCGCAGAACCGTTGTTCGACACTCCTGTGGCATGAGGCAACTGTGGGCCCCATGTCGGTACGTCTGAACGGCTTGGCTCAGCATAAGGAGCGACTTGAGTGTTGAGGCCAGTAGGCGTTTGCCAGGACGCTGCTTGGCTTTTGACCGGGGCTCCTGCTGAGCCCGCATAGACTGGTTTTTCGGACTGGATTTGCGGGGTGTTCGCAGCCAGTTCTTTGTCTTGACGACGTTGGGTTGTTTTTGCAATCGCTTCGCGTTCGAGGGTCCAGTCCCTGTGCCGCAGCGCCAGCCTTTTGATCTTTTGGGTATAGATCGCAGGATCTTGGTCGCTAATGCCCCGGTACAATTCGTCACCGTTGGGGAACAGGTAGACATCGGTGGGCCAACGGTTCACGTTGTACTTTTCTGCCAAGTCACGGCGTCGATCGGCATTGATTTTCACTGGGATGACAGTGGAGTTGATGGCGGATACCAGCGCGGGATCCTTGAACGTTTTTTTATCGAGCAGTTTGCAGGGTGGGCAGTAGTCGCCGTAGAAATGCAAAAGCAAGATGCTATTGGAGGCCGCCGCTCGATGAACTGCGCCGTCGTAATCCTCTGTCCAAGCGATTTCACGCTCCGTTGCGCAGAGGGATCCGGTGGATAGAGCCATGAATGCAAAAATGCCAAGGCATACCGCGGACCACTTGGTGAAACGCGACCTATCAAGAAACGTTTTGGATTGGATAGCTGGCATTGGATCATCCTGTTGTTGCGTTTCGCACCCTGCACCAATGTAGGGAACGAACGTCTGTTTCAGTCGAATCGGTTACGTTGGCGAGCCAAATCGACCTTAAGTCGACAGATTCAATAAAATTTTTGGATTGTGCCGCCTGGAGCGAATTTTCTCTTGACACGGTGTAGGGCATGTGTGACACTTGCTGCACACGTTTGAACGGCTGACCCTATGACCCAGCGGGTCGGTGAATGTGCTATCTCAATGGAGATGGGCTTCGTTCGAATTGCTCTCGCCACTGGCGTCCTCGGCATGCAACTGATTCAGCTCGCTGGCTCGATCTTTTGTCGAAGAACTTTTTGATCGAGTTACTTCCTTCAAAAAGCGGATGTCAAAAAGCAGCCATCTGCTGGCGAAAAATGCTGATCATCACAACATTTGAGATCAGCAAGGTCTTTACCAATTGTTTTCCTCGCGCACGATTTGGCGCAGTTTTATCTTCCGTTCTTCGACTGTTTTACCTGGTTCCTTTGGGTACGACGAACGGTTAGGAATTTTGTCTCCTGTTTGTTTGGACTAGCGTTTATGCCCAAGAAGAAGCGTTTTCGATCTCGTTTTCAAGGTGATGATCAAGGTGGCTCAGGCGGAGCGGCATCGAGACCACGCGTTAAAAAACCGAGACGACGCTACGGTTCGAATTACCAGCAAGCTTTTGCTGAGCCCGAAGGGGAACCGGCCGAGGTCGTCCTAGACGAAAACGGCGATCCGGTTCCATCCGAAGCTGGTGAGCCCGCAAACGAAGAGCCGGGGCAAGAGTTTTTGGGGCTGCTGGAAATGCACCCGAATGGTTACGGGTTCCTTCGGTCGCCAGCCAACAATTATTCACGAGAACGAACAGATCCATTTGTGCCAGGCACAATGATCGAAAAGTTTAAGCTTCGGCAAGGGGTCAAGATCCGTGCGCTGATGCAACAAACGCGTCGATCGCAAGGGCCTCGCGTCAAGGAAATCTTAGACGTCGAAGGAATGAAGCCAGAAGACTACATCAATGTCAAAAATTTTGATCAGCTGACCGCAATTAACCCAGAACGCTGGTTGAAGCTAGAGATTGGTGCTCAGCCTGTGACCAACCGCATTATCGACCTTCTCGCTCCTTTGGGGCGTGGCCAGCGAGCCCTTATTGTGGCTCCTCCGCGGTCTGGAAAAACCATCATGCTTCAGAATATCTCTAAGGGGATTTCGCAGAATTATCCAGAGGTAGAGCTGATCGTTTTGCTGATCGATGAGCGGCCTGAAGAAGTCACCGACATGCGGCGCAGCATCGTCAAAGGTGAAGTGATTGCAAGTAGTCTCGACGAAGACGTCGATTCACACGTTCGACTTAGTCAGCTTGTCGTGGATCGTTGTCGGCGTCTTGCTGAGATGGGCAAAGATGTTTTCATGCTGATGGATTCGATCACTCGGTTGGCACGAGCATTCAATAAGTGGGTTGGTAACAGCGGCGCGACCATGTCGGGCGGTGTCAACATCAAGGCGATGGACATTCCTAAGAAGCTGTTTGCTACCGCTCGTTGCTTTGCAGAGGGAGGGTCGCTGACCATTGTCGGAACCGCACTAGTCGATACAGGTTCACGCATGGACGAACTTATCTTTCAAGAGTTCAAGGGAACAGGGAACATGGAACTTGTTCTGGACAAGAAGCTTGCCGACCGGCGGGTATGGCCTGCTATCGATATTTCCCAGTCGGGAACGCGGCGCGAAGAACTTTTGCATGATCCAGATACCTATCATTCCGTAACGATGATTCGACGTACTTTGAACTCGATGCATCCTGTGGAAGCGATGGAGCAACTGACAAAGCAGCTGTCCCGTTTTCAGAGCAATCAAGAGTTTCTCAAGCTGATTGCCAACGCCAAGATCCTTGATTAGTGCAGGCTCCTGAGCCGCGGGCGCTATCCGCGTCTAGGATTCCCTATACTCAATCTGGTCTTTGGCCGGACGTTTCCCTGTTTGGAAATCGAACATGACACCACAACGTGACGAACGATTTCCCAAACAGGCTCGTGTCGTAAATCAAAAAGACTTTGATCGGGTGTTTCGGTCTGGGTTGGTTGTTAGCGATGGGACTTTAGTTGTTCACTTTTGCAGAAACAATCTTCTACGCACTCGACTTGGGCTGAGCGTTTCGAAACGCGTGGGGAGCTCCCCTATCCGCAATCTTTGGAAAAGGCATGCAAGGGAAGCGTTCCGTAAGCTTCAGCCCGATTTGCCTGTCGGTTTCGACCTCGTGGTTCGTCCCCGAAAAGGTGCGTCACCCGATGCTGTATTAGTCGCTCAGTCCTTCGCCAAACTTAGCCACAAGATCCGAAAACGATAAGCTCGGTTTTGGGGCCGTTTGATGGTCTTTTCAATGCGTTGGATGGTGCATGCCTTGGACTGCACTTGCCTGCAGCCTTGAAGCAGCACTTGATGGGTGTTTCGCATGGGCTGAGACGCTCGACATTCTCGCGACGTGTTGGTATTTGCAGTACTTAAGCACCAATCGCTGGTCTTTTTTTCTTCTGGCACGGTTTTTGTTAATAGGTGGTCGCAGGACCTGAATTGAATCAGGTCTTTGTTTCCACTGTTTTCACGGAACCATGACATGAGCCATGTAAGACCTGCTGATCCTGAGCCATTTGCTCCGCCCCCGCAACCGCTTCTTTCTCAATCGTTTTCGGTGAGTGCTCAGGCGGCCGAATCGAAACCCAAGGAAGTGTCTTTTGTGGAACGATTCGTCGCAGCCTTCTTTCACGAATCGAACATCAAATGGATGTTATTCGTTGGAGCCGCCATCGTTACGGTCAGTTCCTTGAAACTGGTGGCACAGCAATGGGATGCTTGGTCGGTCACATTCAAGTTTCTTTCGATCCTGGTTTATGTTGCCGCTGTCTATGGATTCGCCGAAGCGAGCGGGAAGCTTTTGGGGCTTCGCTCAACTTCTTCCGTCTTGAAGATGTTGACTCTGATTTTGCTTCCTATCAGCTTTTATGCTCTACCGTGGCTTGCTGCTTCTGCTTCCGAAAACGCGTTTTCTTTGTTTCCTCTGCTCGCGGTTGGTTCCGTGTTCGCAGCGTGGGTTTCGGATCGTATTTTCAAATCCTTCTTGCTTGAACGCCAAGTCACTTTTCAGGTCGTGTATCTAGCGTTGGCAATAGCCGGCGCCATGCCGACGTTCCAGAGCGGATCTCTGCTGGTTGCGTCGATCCTTTGGTTGGTCGGTACCGTGGGGATTATCAAGATCAATCGGCATGTGTTTTGGTTGGTGGAGCAACATCGAAAGCCGCTCGTTTTAGGATTTCTTCCGATCCTACTTATCGGGGCTCAGATGGTTGTCTTGTTTGCAACCAAGTTGAACTGGCTTCATCAATTGGAATGGTTGGGGCTTGGATTGGTTTTATGTTCCGTTCCGATTGTGACCACAGCCCGCACGGTAGCTCAAGTTCATAAATCGCGAACAGGTGGGCTATTGGAAACGATTCCGCTGGATGTTGCGATCTCCGTCTTGATTGGATTGGTGATGGCTGCCTCGGGAGTGGTTCTGTCGTTTACCGGTTTTCGTTGGACCGGACAGACTACATTCGCTGCGGTTCCAACTTGTATCATTGCAGCCTCTTTGGCTTGGTTCGCCGCACGAGACACCAGGAATGTCGGTTTTACTTGGGTCACTATCATTCTGATGCTGGTGGCTTATCAAGCAACCCCTACCCTGGTTTCTAGTTTTGCCAAGCAAGCCATCTCCATAGCTGCTACGACTCTTTCCGAGGACCGACTGCCCGTCGCATTCTATGGCCTAACCTATGTACCGTTGTTGTTGGGGTGGACGGTTGCAAGCTGGGCGTTCTCGAAACGTACCTACTTCAGCAAGCCATTGCAAATTGCAGTAACCTGCTTGACCCTTTTGTTAATGCCTTTGTCATTGACACATGTGAAAGCAGCCTTTTTGATTTCGGTAGTACACAGTTGTCTCTTTTTGGTGTACGCCAATGTTTGGAAAGACCGTCGTTATATCATCCCGTTCTTCGCTGCGTTAACGGTTGCAGTAGGTTATTGCGTACCATTCTTGAACGCGACGTTAGAAACCGCCATCGACCTACCATACATCGGTGTGAGTTTAGGTGTGTGGGGGTGCCTGCTGTTGCTTGCTCCGTTGGACTCTTGGATAAATCGGATCCCGGTTCGTGATTCGGTGTACTTGGCGTGGCCGCTAAATCGGCAAGGCAACGCCATTTCGGCAAGCATGATCTTTGGAGCAATTGCAATCATCGGGGTTGGGGTGTTCTGGTTTGGTTATTCCATGAACAACATCGGGTCGGACTTGAACGTGGGTACCATTCTCGTCGGGCTTTTAGTGAGTCTTGGGGCTTGGATTGTTGTTTGCAAGTCGCGGCATTACCTTGCGGGCTTTGCTCTCGCGTTGGTTCTGATGATGCTGTGCATCAATTTTACGCTGGCTCAACACTGGAGCCCCGAATGGAACTTGAACTTGGCTGTCACCGCATCAGTCGTTGTGTCGGCAATTGGGTACTTTGGTACGCATGCGATTCGACGTCAGGTTGTTGTGAATTGGGAAGCGGAGCGTATCAAGCTAGGGATGAACTTAAGAGGCCTGGCGGTTGTATGGCGAGACCCACAATCGCATCGAGGTCAACGGCAGGCAGAGCGATCTCTAGCATGCTTGATTCCCGCTGCGGATTTAGCAACGGTGTTCGTCATACTTGGTTTAGCATGGCAATCGATTGCATTGGTGCGGTCGTCGGTTTTCATGATGCATGATCAAATTGCGTGGTGTGGATTTGTATTGCTTGCATGGCTCGTCTTTGCGATCGCGGTCACTCGAAGTCGTATCGCCACCGCCATCTTTGTCGGAGTGTTTCCTTTGCTCGCGTCGTCTATTTTGCAATCGAACGCCATTGTTCCATCAAGTCTAAACTACTCTGTACTTATTTGGTCACTCACATCCATCGCCGTTGGTGTCGTTCCCTTTTGGGTAGAACGCTATCGCCGCGAAAGCCAGCTTGCTTCAGCGGAACTGGCTTCGGATTCGCTTCCGTTGACTGCATTGGTTCCGTGGGTCTGCAGTGCGTGGTTGACGATGTTGACGGCGTGTGGAATCGTTCAGTTCTCCGCTTTGATTCAACTGGCCGCTTTGGTATCCCTGGGTGGCTTGGTGGTTTTTCATCGACCTCAGCGATCTTCGCTTGCCTTTGGGTTGGGCGCGATGTGGGCCAATGCCCTTGGGTTGATGTTGATGTTGCCTTGGATCGGATTTCATGACTATCGAGCAGTATTCCAACTTTTGACCTTGGATGCGAATTCAATGAACGGCTTGCCAGTACTGATTCTGGCGATAGCCCTCAACGGACTTTTGGTTCAAAGGCTGGGGGCTCGGTTAGAACCAGGGGTATTGCTGGCATGGCTTATTTCCTTGCGAGTGGTTTTCTCAGGGCTCTTGTTGCACGTCTGCTTCACAGCGAATCTAGGCGTTGCACAGACAGTGTTAGGAGCACTGGCTTGCATGGTCGTTGCGGCGGATGAGTTCTGGATGGCGATTCGCGGGCGTAATGAACTTCGCGTTTGGTGCTCCATGCTGGCCTTGGGCTTCTCGATATTTCTGATGTTTCTAAACGGAATACTACCTGTTCAAACGGGTGTGGGTTTAGTGGCTGTCGTGCTGGTGGGAGCGACGCTGCAATGGCTTGGAGATCGTTTTGCTAAATCCGAACGATTGCGAGTTGCTTCGCAGCCGATGCAAATCGTTGGATGGGTTGCCCCAAGCTTCGCGGTTTGTATCGGCTTGATGGCGATGGTGTTTGGGACAGCGACTACCGCCTGGGTATCGTTAGCGATTTTCCTAAGTGCGTTCGTGCATGCGGTTCGCGGTTGGAGCTCCGGCCAACGCTGGCATGCTTGGCTAGCCTTGGCGATGGTCAACATTGGGCTGGCAAATATCAATCGAGCTTTAGGATGGTTCGATCTTCAGTTGTATCTAGCACCGATCGGGCTATCGATCCTAGGCTTGCTGGAACTGATGAAGCGAGAGATACCTCAATCGGGGCACAAGCCTATTCGCTTGGCAGGAGCATTTTGCATCTTGGTCTCGCCAATCTTTCAGATTTTGGCTGGAAGCTGGTGGCACATGTTTTCCTTGATGCTTCTTTCGGTGCTTGTCGTGTTGATTGCGATTGGGTTGCGTGTGCGTGTCTTGATGTACACCGGCGTAGCGTTCTTATTCGCAGATTTGTTGGCCATGTTGGTGCGGTCTGCGGTGGATCATCCGAACATGCTATGGGTAAGCGGATTAGGGCTCGGTTTGATGGTGATTGCTATCGGAGCTGTTTGCGAAGTGTATCGCGAACGGCTGCTATCCAGAGTGCGAACGCTGAGCTCAGAGCTCGCAACTTGGAACTAAAAGTGGTTTTGTATTAGGTCTTTGTGTTAAAAAAGGAAAAATGAATATGGCATGGCTATCTCAGTTTACGTTGATGATGCGTTCTAGTGTAACGGCGCTCCGCGAGCAAATTGAAGATCCCGAGCGAATGTTGCATCAGTTGATTATCGATATGCAGTCGGAATTAGATTGCGTTCGATCGAGTGTTGCGGACGCGGTTGCGGATGAAATCTTGATGCGAAAGAGACTAGATCGCGAACAATCCGAGGAATCCAAGTGGCTCGAGCGGGCTAATACCGCCATGAAGCGCGGTGATGAAACGACCGCAAGAACTGCATTAGAGCAAAGAGTGGCGGCCTCCCAACGTTTGGAGCTGTATACGGTCGAACATAACAAGCAAGTGCTTGAAGTGAATAAGCTCAAGGGTTCGGTTCGCGATTTGGAGGATAAGATTCGTCAGGCTCAGCACAAGAAAACCCTTTTAGTCGCTCGATTGGCCAGAGCGCGATCGACCACTAAGATCCACGCGGCCATGGATCGAACCGATAGTCAGTCTGCATTCTCGCAATTTCAAAAGCTAGAAGATCGAGTGGATCGGCAGGAGGCGAAGATCCAAGCATGGTCGGAAATCGATGGGGACAGTATTCCAGAAAGCGACATCGAACGGGACTTTGCTAAGCAAGAACTGCAATCCCGAATCGATGCAGAGCTTGCAGCCATGAAGCGGGCATTGGAATAAGTGAGAAACGGATTCAAATGTGGAATCTCTTCTGGAACTGGCTTGGCGCCGATCGAATTCGAGTACCCAACCAAACGGGCCGTCTGGGACGGCTCGTGGTCGGGGACCAGTTGTTGTGGGAAGAAATCATTCTGGAAGTGAAAGAACGAACGGTGTTGCATGAATCGGAGACCGAATCCGAGGTGATGAGAGAGAAAGTGCCGGTCACAGCTTTGTGCTCCTGAGCGGAGCTTGTCGTGGGGGATGA
>CAITIF010000020.1 GCA_903892365.1 uncultured Pirellula sp.
AGATCCGCTAAGGGCACGGCGAGCGAGACGCTTGGTAGATTACTGACCATCTAAAGCGTGAATGGTGTTATGGATAAGTCCTTCCGCTTTTTCACCCGCGAGCGTTTGAAATTCGTATTGAATCTCCATGCACCACGTGGGCTTCAGTTTCGGCAGATCGATATCGATGCGTTTGCCATCCGCAGATACTCGCAGCAATCCAATAGCTTGCTGCTTTTCGTTAAGGTGATCCGACCCGTAGCGTTTGGATCTCTTCAGTGACCAAGTTTTGATGGCGATCCGATCTTCGGTGACCGATTTGGGGTCGATGGGTTCTGAGAATACCAATTGCAAGCCTCCTTCTTGGGCATGCAATTCGGTAGGTAGGATAATTGGTTGCTCTGTAACACGAAGACGATACAACCCACCGGGCGCGGTTGCGTCGCCTGCCCAGGCAAACATACCACACAGGTACAATTCTTGGTCTTGAGGTCGAAAACGGCCACGCATGACACCCGTTGGAAAGTTGGGGATCGGTAACTGAATCATGCCACCTTGCCGGACTCCATGGACTTGCTCATGGAGCACCGAAAACACTTTTCCGTAGCCATACGACAGATTGAGCAAGCTGCCGTTGAGTGTTTTCCACTTTGGACTATTGACCCAAAGCAATTCTGCGGGGGATCGATCGAAGGCGTTCGTGATCCAACACAGGGGCGGTTCCATAGCGGCATCCGAGCTGTCGGTCACATCGTGGTACCCAAACATATTGCCATAAAAATTTGGTTTTCCAGTTGGGTTCAAAGTGACCCAATTGATTCGATTCTTGGGGTTCCAAAAACCTTCTTGATCCGTGACCAAGAAAGAACCGTCGGGATTGAGGCAGACGCCGTTAGCAGCTCGAAAGCCTGTTGCGATGATGTCCGTGCGGGAACCATCTGGACTGACTCGAAGAAGCGTACCATGCTGAGGCACGACGGCCTCGAGAGCATGGCGTCCCGATTTGGCATAATAAAAGTTACCTTGATCGTCGACCTGCAAGCCCATAGCGAACTCATGGAAATGCTCGGTAACTTGATGGTCGTTGTTCAGACACTGGTAGAAGTCGGTTTCCCCATCGCCGTTCAAATCATGCAGAACAGCTAGCTGGTCACGACAGGTGAGGTGGACCTTTTCGTTGATGATTTTCAGTCCGAGAGGTTGAAACAGCCCGGAAGCAATGCGTTGCCATTGAAGACGATTTTCTTGATCCGCGATGCGAACTCGCCAAACGTCTCCATCCCAAGTGCAGACCGCCATGCTTCCATCTGCAAAGAAGTCTAAGCCG
The DNA here is from genome assembly GCA_903892365.1 of uncultured Pirellula sp. Taxonomy (GTDB): domain Bacteria; phylum Planctomycetota; class Planctomycetia; order Pirellulales; family Pirellulaceae; genus JBKCUI01. The sequence continues at coordinate 1,307 of CAITIF010000020.1, forward strand.
GTGAACCTCATTTGGGCTAACCAAGGGTTCGAATCGGGAGCATTCAGCACATCGACTGCGAAGGGACCTTCGTCAAAGGATGTCGCGATCGTGCTCTCAAGAATCTGAGACCATTGCGCTGGTCCACCTTGAGTCAGCTTTGATAGATCCAAGCTATGGTCGATGGATGCCGCAGCGACTTGATTGGCCACCTGAGTTAATCTCGACGCTTCTTGGTTCCGATTCTCTGTAATCCAGAGACAAAACTGAAGCGGTTCACTTCCAGCGGGGATCCGCAGGCGAAGGTTACCTTCATCGAGTCTCCAAGAGACCTGTTGGGTTATCGGCAGTACGCCAGCGTGAAGGTCCCTGGTTGCGATGGCGAAGGGAGTCTTCGAATCACCCAGCGATACCAGCGTGTCATCAGTCGTGGTCTCGTCAACTTGAAGAATGAGGTCTTGTTCGCGGGGCCCAACGTTGAACGTTCGCAAGAAAACGGGTGGGCCTTCATCCGCGACGTCCGACAGGCTGGCGGGCGATTCCAAAATTTTGGTGGTGCCTAAAGTGTAAGCGAAGACCACTTTGGAACCATGTTGGTATTGACCTAGGTAATTGCCCCAATTTTTTGGAAGAGGCCCATACCGGCGATGGTCGCGCCCTTCGATGCGTTGATCATCGGTGAACGAACCGGTACCTGGATTTGCCCAGCCCGGTCCATTTCCGTTCGCAACCACAACATGGCCGCTGACTCGGGGATGAACTTGATGCTCCCCATTCATTTGAATGTCGCGCCAGTCGATAAAACGCGAGCCATTCTGGCCTTCGGATGCGTGCCAAGCGGTAGAAACGCGAAGAGTATCCGAATCGAAAATCATCCAATATTGGCCTCGCGATACCCCACCGGCGCCCGAATCGAGCCGAACAGCTGTGCCTTTGTAAGCAATGTTCAATGCATCCCCTGGGGTTTCGTAGCAATGAGTCAGGCTGGCTCCGTAATCCATCGCGCTCCAAGCTTCAATGGTACTAGGCTCAGGGCCGCGTGTATCGCCATGTGGTAAGCCAGCGAGGTAACTGGCGTCGATCGGAACCCATTGAGAAGCGTTGAAGGGGCGGAGGAAGGTTTCGCGAATGTAGTGAATGACATCGTATTTTTGCGAAGGCACCATCCAACTTTGGGCGGGCATGAAACCGAATCCCCGAGTCAGGGTACGGTACATCGATAAAGGGTCGCTACCGTTTTTGAATTTCCCTTCTGCGAATCGCAATGCGGTTGGTAACGATCCCAGTTCCTCTCGAGTACCATGACAATTACCGCACACCCGACGGTAAATAGCTTCGCCCCTTGCTAACGACTCCGGCCCCCATTCCCTGACGAAGCCCGCATGGTCAATTCTCGCTTCGTATTCAGGCAACTTCATCGCAAGCATCGCATCGGAAGGTTGAAGTTCCTTGGCACGTCTAGATCCACCATCACGAATTTCGATCAGGTATTTGACCAGATCCAAGAACTGCTGACGGCTGGTAAGTTGATTCACTTGGCCTGCAGGCATCATCGATTGCGAGCGATTCGCGTATTGATCGACTTCGCTGATAGGTATCGCCACCAATAGGTTGTTCGCATCGCGTAGGACAATTTGCGAGTCCGTTTTCTCTACCAGCATTCCCGTGATCGTTTCCCCCTCCGTGGTTATAACGCTCGCTGTATCGAATCCTTTTCGAATCGTCTTGGAGGGCTGGAGAATTGCATCGACAATCTCAGAATTAGCAAGAGGTTCTTTGTTATCAACGAGACTGGGTCCCAGATTAGAAGCAACGCTGTCGTTCACGGAATGGCATCGAGCACAGGCCATCGACTGTTGAAAAAACACGACCGCTCCTCGAGAAGCGTCACCATCGCGGTGAGCAAGTTCACCCAGCTTGTTTGAATCGAGCTTTAAAAGTTCTTGCTCCAAAAACTGGGCTTGTGCCTTCCCGGAATAGAAGATGATGGCGAAGGTTGCAAGGCAAATTGCAATGCTTCCGGTAACGCATCCGATACCAGTTCTGAGAAAGTCCTGATGAGGTGCAACCATGGAACGATAAGGATAGATCATCTTAGATTGTGACCGTATTGTC
>CAITIF010000021.1 GCA_903892365.1 uncultured Pirellula sp.
GAGCAGCCTCGCGTGCCGCTTGAACTGCAGGTAACAAAAGTCCCACTAAAATCCCAATAATCGCGATGACCACCAAGAGCTCCACGAGAGTAAATGCTCTTCGAGGCAACTGGAACATCGGTTGGAAGCGGTCTTTGTAGAAACTTGTGGCTACAGTTTTCACGGAAAGCTCACTTTGGCGAATGTGTTCGAAGTAGTTTTAGCTGCTATGATTCTCAACGTGAATTGCAAGCTTCCTATGAAGCCCATGCGAAGATTCTGGCAATTTTGCAAATCGCGGAGAGGTGTTATGGTTCAGCCGTTAAAAGACTTTCGAAGGAACTTGAGTCAGCGACTGCTTTGGCATTGCTCGATCTTGCTAGTATTCCATGCCTTACTTTATCTTGGATTTTCCAGTCGACTGATTGCACAAAACACGACTGATTTTGTGCCTGGGTTGAGGGCTCCGAGAAACGGAGGAGTGTATGTTGTCGCGCATCGAGGAGTGCACGATTCTATTCCAGAGAATACGCTCGCTGCTTATCAAGCTGCAATTGATCTGGGCTGTGACTTCGTAGAGATAGACGTCCGGACAACTAAGGATAATCACTTGGTATCGATCCATGATTCGACTCTGGACAAGTACACAATAGACGGCACAAAAGGCGCGGTTGCCAACTTCACATTGGCAGAACTGAAGTCGATCGATATTGGTAGTCGTGTTGATCGTAAGTGGAGCAGTGAAAGGGTGCCCACCGTTGAAGAAATCCTCACACTTTGTCAAGGAAGGATTGGAATCTACTTAGACGTTAAAGCAGCTGATCTGAAAGCGCTCGCCGAGATTGTAAAGCGATTCAACATGGAGAAAGATGTTCTCTGGTACATTCCTGCGGATAAAGTTGCCGAGCTTCGCGATCTGTGCCCTGCCACATGGCCCATGCCCGATCCAGGTCCCGAAAAGAACCTTCAACTGTTACTTCAGGGATGTAAACCACAGGTGGTAGCATCGGTTTGGAAGCACTTTTCTCCCACATTCGTGCGTCGCTGCCACGAGCAAAGTGCAATCGTTATTGTTGATGACGAGGGACCAGAAACTTGGAAAACGATGTTGGAAGCAAGTGTTGACGGGATTCAGACGGACCAACCAGCAGCATTGATTCGCTATCTCGCGAAATGAGATTGGAAGATTTCAGTTTCTCGAAACGCCACACGCATATAGATTCATCAGCCAGGCCTTTTTTTTCTCTTTGTTGTCCTTCGTCTAGTGTTTGGGTTTACTCTTGCGCGATTCGGCACGATGGTTCTCGATGTGCTGCTTGAGTTCTGCGATCGCTTTGGCAGGCTTTTGTGATTTGAGAGAATCGACGATGCGCTGGTGGCTGACGACTGCTTCATCCCAGCCCGCCTTTTTGACGCTGTCACGAAACTTTTGGAAAAAGACTTGCAGCATTTCGCCGAAGGCAATCATCGGTGCCAGGCCGCTGGCTTCGAGTAACGTCCGATGGAATCGGAGGTCGATTTCCACTCGTGTTTGCAAGTCCCTTGCTTCTCGCAACTGGGCCACCAGATCCTGTAATCGAACAACGATTTGAGGATCTTTTTCGATGCGTTTCATCACGTAGGGAATGATCCCGGTTTCCACGATGACGCGCGAATCGATCAACTCATCCTCATCGACTTGATGGAGCGACGCGTGAAAGCCCAAGTTGTGTGTCATTCGTTGCCAGTCCAACTCGCCGACCGTGAGTCCCACGCCGGTCTTGGATCGGAGAATGCCTAAAAACTCGAGAGCTTTTGTAGCTTCGCGAACGGTCAAGCGACTTACACCAAATCGTTCTGCCAGTTCAGTTTCTGTCGGCAATCGATCGCCGGGTTGCAAGCGTTCCGATATGACCAATCCACGTATCTGTTCGGCGATTTGATCTCGAATTCGCGGTTTGGCGATCACCTCAAATCGTCCTTCAGTTTCTTGTTTTTCAATACTTCTGCGTTGGCTATGTTCTCCGCTAGACGTTGTTACAGCGGGTGCCGTCTTGCCGCTCAAGCCACGCTTAGTGGTTCGTTCGACGCTTAGGCTCGACTTTTGAGATTTTTTTTTCGCACCGGAGTTCGTTTTCGGCTTTTTGCTAGTTGTCACTTGCGATCCCTTCATTCAATTCGTTAGATTATCAGACAATCTGATGGTCTCGTCAATTCTTTTCCGCTTTCCTGCTCGTTTCCCCCCTAGTCCATTCATCTCTTCCCTTCCTCTCCAGGGTTGAATCATGACCAAAGTTGTTGTGACCGATTACACATTTCCGGATCTAAGTGTTGAACGATCCGTACTCGAACCGTTGGGTATCGAAGTTGTTGGGGCTCAAGCGAAAGCTCCCGATTTATTGATTCCGCTGGTTGCGGATGCAGATGCCGTAATCACTCAATTTGCATCGGTCAACTCGGACGTGATTGCTGCGATGTCGAAAGCACGAATCATTGTGCGTTACGGCATCGGTGTTGATAACGTGGATCTCCAGGCAGCTCGTGATCGCAAGATACCTGTATGCAACGTGCCCGATTATTGCATCGATGAGGTTGCCGATCACACTCTGGCCTTCATTCTGGCAACCACAAGGCAAGTTGTTCCAAATACGCTGCATAATCGGGATGGAAAGTGGGGCTTAGCGACGCCATTGTCCGAAATGAGAACTCTCAAAGATCAAACGGTCGGAGTTGTTGGGTTTGGTCGTATCGGACGAGAGGTAGTCGATCGGTTGCGAGCCTTCAAAGCTAAGGTACTGGTTTACGATCCGGTCGTTTCTGTTGCAGATATTTTGTCCAAAGGAGCTTCGGCGGTTGGGCTGGATCAACTTTTGCAGCAGAGCGATATCATTTCGTTACATTGCCCAAGTACTCCAGCAACAAAGAAACTTTTGCGGGAAGAAACTTTGGCGACAGTGAAGCAAGGGGCAATTGTCATCAATTTGGCCCGTGGCGACC
>CAITIF010000022.1 GCA_903892365.1 uncultured Pirellula sp.
AAAAGATTATCGCCCAGAACCAGTGCACAGGGGCTGGTTTTCAAAAACTCTCGCCCCAGTAGGAATGCTTGAGCCAACCCCGCGGGTGTACTTTGAGTTGCGTAGCTCAGTTGAAGTCCCCACTGAGAACCATCGCCCAAAAGTCGTTCGAAACCCGATCGGTCTTGAGGTGAACATAGGAGAAGGATCTCGCGAATACCGGCAAGCATTAACACCGAAAGCGGATAGTAGATCATCGGCTTGTCGTACACGGGAAGAAGTTGCTTGCTGACCCCAAGCGTCGCTGGAAATAATCGCGAGCCCGAGCCCCCGGCCAGAACAATTCCCTTGTACTTCATGATTGGTCACTTTCTGTTCCAAGATTTGGCTCGCGAAACACACCTTTGGATGATTCTAAATTTTTGATTCGTGGCCAGCTCGAATGAGCGAGATACCATTGAACCGTTTTCCGAAGCCCATCTTCCCAGGTTACCGCCGGCTTCCACCCAAGCTTGCTCATGATCTTATCAGGATCCACCGCGTACCGATAATCGTGACCTGGACGATCTTTCACGAACTGGATTTGATTGCGATAGGATTCGGCATTCACGAGCGGCGAGAGGGAATCGAGTAAATGGCAAACAGCATGAACAACATCTAGGTTTCGAATCGCACACCGCGCACCCACGATATAATCTTCGCCTGGCGCCGATTTCTTCCAAACATCGATCAAGGCTTGGCAATGGTCGGTCACGTAAAGCCAATCACGAACGTTAAGCCCTTGGCCGTACACGGGAATAGTCTGACCAGCTAATGCGTGTCGGATGATCACGGGAATCAGCTTTTCAGGATGTTGGAATGGACCGTAATTGTTGGAGCTGTTGGTGATATGAACAGGCAAGCCGTAAGTGCGTCGAAAGGAACGGGCGAAATGATCGGCGGCGGCTTTGCTTGCGGAGTAGGGAGAACTAGGATCGTAACGGGACTGTTCGTGGAATGACGATTCATCCATCAATTCGCCATAGACCTCATCCGTGGAGACTTGAATCAGGCGAAACCGTTCTCGTCGGGCGGGATCAAGCCCTTTCCAGTAGCTCAACGAAGCATCCAAGAGGCAAACGGTTCCCATGGTATTGGTTTGAGCAAAGACCAAGGGCCCATCGATGGAACGATCAACATGGCTTTCCGCAGCAAGATGAAAAATTGCGGTCGGGGCAAAGCTGTTGATCGCTGAGCGAACCGCTTGGGGATCGCAGACATCTTCGATACACCAATGAAGCTTTGATGAAGAGGCAAGATCATCGAGCGATTCGCGATGCCCTGCGTAGGAAAGCTTGTCGAAACAAAGAACCGAGTGTCCGAGATGCACCAAATTTCGAACAAGATGCGATCCGATGAAGCCTGCTCCACCGGTGACCATCACTCTCGAGCCGTCTACGTGTCGGGATTCCATTGAGGGAACTTTTCCAGCTGTTGTTTTAGGGCGAACCTCGCTCGATTCAGCCGCGACCGAACCGTACCGATGGAAATCGACAGCACCTCTGCGATCTCTTCGTAGGCCATATCTTCCATTTCTCGTAACACCAAAATGGATCGATGGTCTTCGGTCAGCAATGCCAACGCTTGATGGACAAGCGTCACATCCTCCGTTCGCGTCATTCGCTCATCCGGTGACTCTATTTTGGAAGTTGGTTCCGAGCCGGCAAGCTCCCGTCCTTCGTCCAACGAAAGGTGACCGCGGTGGCGACGTCGTCGGGCCAGAGCAAAATTGAATGCGATTCTGTACACCCAGGTGAAGAAGCGGCTGTTCTGCTGAAAGGTGTCCAGCTTGAGGTAGGCTTGGATAAATGCTTCTTGAACCACATCTTCGGCTTCGTCCGTGCTGCCAACGACGCTGATCATGGCGGTATACAAACGATCCTGATACCGAGTCACCAAGACTTCGAAAGCAGAGCTGTTGCCAGCAAGCGCAGACTGTATCAGTTCCTCTTCGTCGTTCACACAGCCCTACAAATCTTGATTCCTCAAAAGCCAACTTCCGGATGTTCTATGTTGGACTGCTAAAGCGGTCTTGTCAAACGTTACTCGTATCTAAGGGCATCGATTGGGTCAAGTCGACTGGCCCGCCAAGCAGGATAAAACCCAAACCCGATGCCGACCGCAGCGGAAAAAAGGAGGCTAACGATTGCAGCGGCTTGACTGACGATGATGGGCCAATCGCGACCGTTCGAAATTGCGTTGATAAACAGCGTTAACGAGACAGATCCAGCCACCCCAAACGCAACACCGATAGCTCCTCCAATAACGGAAAGCACCATCGATTCCACCAGGAACTGCATAAGGATGTCGCGAGGGCGGGCCCCCACTGCCATGCGAATGCCAATTTCTCGCGTTCGCTCCGTGACCGAGACCAACATGATATTCATGATCCCAACCCCACCCACAACAAGCGAAATACCTGCAATCGAAGCGAGCATGGCCGTCAACGTGCCAGTGACCATGCTGAAGGCGCCGGCAATCTCTGTCGTGTTAGCGACCTCAAAGTCCGGCTGCTGCCCCAATGCAATTCGATGCCTATCCATCATGAGCGATTCGATCTCCTGCTCCGCTTGCGCCATCAGTTCCCCGCTTTTGGCAGATATCAAAGCGACGTCAATATTGTTGAAATTGCTGCCTTGGAGTCGTTTTCGTACCGTCGTGTAAGGCATGAGAACGACATCGTCTTGGTCGTCCCCCACGATGTTCGCCCCCTTGCTGGCTAACACTCCCACAATTTCGAAGGGGATATTTTTGATACGAACGGTTTGTCCGATTGGGTTTGCGGTCTGAAACAGTTTTTTTACTACGGTTTGCCCGACAACGCAGACTTTATTTGAATTGTTAATATCACCGTCTGAAAAGAATGCTCCAAGCCGAATTTGCCAATTGCGGACCAACAGATAATCCGCCCCAACGCCCACCAATTCTCTAGGGCGGCAATTGTTGTTTCCCGAAATCACTTGTCCGGACGAACCGACGATAGGTGTCGCCCCTAAAGTGCTGGGGCATTCGCGTCGGATTGCCTGCACGTCGGCGGCGGTTAGAGTGGGGATCTGGGCGGCTCGTCCACCCCGTCGATTGCCGGGTGAAAGAACGATTACGTTCGTCCCCAAGTTTCGAAACTCCCCCTGCACCAGTTCGCTTGCCGACATGCCGATCGAAACCATGGCTGTCACTGCTGCAATGCCGATCACGACCCCCAAGATCGTCAATCCCGCCCGGAGCTTGTTTTTTGAAAGAGCGCGAATGGCGATACGAATGGTGTTCAAAAATGACATTATTTTGAGTGGCCTGAAATTTGAAGGCAGAATAGCGTTAGCGAACCAAGGAAAGGCCTACTGAGAATAAACGGGCAGCGTTAAAGTTCAGGCCTGCACCTGATCGCTGGTTTCTCGGCCGACTTTTCAGGTCGACACATTCTAAACCCGACAGATGCTCAATTGGCGTTGCATAAGTTCCAAAAGCCGCTATTCTTTCCAACTTCCCTGTTAATTAGAGTGGCCAAAAGGTGGTTCCTGAGGCTTTTGTAGCAAGAAGATGAGAGTTTGTCTTTAGATGACCGTTACCAAAGAACGCAAACAAGAAATCCTAAGCCAGTTCCGAACGCATGAAGCGGACAATGGTTCTCCCGATGTGCAAATTGCCATGTTGACGGAGCGTATCAACGGAATGACCGAGCACATGCGAGGCGCAGTCCGAGATTACTCGAGCCGACGCGGCCTTTTGCGAATGGTTAGCAAGCGGCGATCCTTGCTGGATTATGTTCGCAAGCATGATCCTCAGCGATATTTGAATCTGATCAGCAGATTGAATATCCGAAAGTAATTGTTTTTCTCATAGGCTGGTTCTCGAACCGGCCTTTGTTTTTGGTTTTGATGATGGTTTGTCGCCTTGGCTTCGAGCACTTTGTAAGCATGCCTTGGCGTCAGTGTAGTTGGGCGGACGAAATGTCCGTCTTTTGTTGTGGTTTTTGTAGTGTGTTGAATTTCTCTTTTGTGTGTCTCAGCCATCCCCTTTGTCGAAGTGACTCAGGAAGTTTGAGAGCCCCCTGCAATTCGTGTTAGGGCTCAATCTCCGTTAGCTTGTGCATGAGGCTTTTTGTTTTTTGTTAAGGAAGTGAATGTAGTGAAGATTCGAGTAGAAAAGAAAATCGGCGATTCCGTCTTGGCTTTTGAAACAGGCCAGCTCGCCAAGCAAGCCACCTCGTGCGTTTTGTGCCAGTATGGTGACACGGTTGTGATCAATGCGGTATCCACGGGACCATCTCGTCCTGGAACGGATTTTTTCCCGCTAACATGCGATTATCGTGAACGATTTGCGGCTGCGGGCAAATTCCCAGGCGGTTTCCTTAAGCGAGAAACACGTCCTACCACCAAGGAAACTTTGACAAGCCGATTAGTCGATCGACCGATTCGGCCTTTGTTTCCTGAAGGATTTCGCGACGAAGTCCAAGTGCAATCGATCGTTCTCAGCAGCGATATTCAGAACGACGCAGACGTTCTTGGGATGAATGGAGCCGCATGTGCTTTGTTCGTTAGCTCGCTTCCATTCACAGGTCCGATCGCTTCAACGCGCATCGGTCGAGTTGGCGGAAGTTTTGTAGCTTTCCCAACGCACGCTCAGTTGGAAGAAAGCGATCTGGATATGATCGTTTCCGCGAACGACCGCGAAGTTGTCATGATCGAGGGGTTTGCCCAAGAAATTCCTGAAAATGAGATGCTGGATGCGATCAAGTTTGCTCACGGAATTTGTCGCGAAGTGATCGACTTGCAGCGAGAGCTTTTCGAAAAGATTAAGCCCACTAAGGTTGCTTTCGCTGTGGCTGACGATTCGGAACTAGTTGCGAAACTACGAGCAGCGTATTACGACCGATTCAAAGCCGCCAAGCAAACCGAAGGCAAGCAAGCTCGAAACGACGCTTGCAATGTTCTTCGTGAAGCTGCATTCGCGGAGATGATCCCAGATCCAGCAGCCGAAGGGGCAATCAGCAAAGACACGTTCTACCGCGCTTGGCACACGCTGGAAAACCGAGTTGTGCGAGATTCGATTTTGGCAGGAATGCGTTCGGATGGCCGCGACAGCAAGAGCCTCCGAGCCATTCACTGCGAAACAGACCTGTTGCCAAGAACGCACGGGACCGCTTTGTTCCAACGGGGCGAAACACAAGCTTTCGTCACTGTTACGCTTGGAACGCCTCGCGATGAGCAACGCGTCGATGGATTGGTCGAAGAGTACAGCAAGAAATTCATGTTGGACTACAATTTCCCATCGTTTTCCGTGGGTGAATGCAAGCCAATCCGAGCACCTGGTCGCCGCGAAATTGGCCACGGCATGTTGGCCGAACGCTCTCTAGAGCCTGTTTTGCCAGATCCAGACGATTTCCCGTACACCATTCGTTTGATCAGTGACATCTTGGAAAGCAATGGCTCCTCCTCGATGGCCAGCGTTTGCGGTGGCTGTCTTGGATTGATGGCCGCTGGTGTCCCGATCACCAACCCCGTTGCTGGTATCAGCATCGGATTGGTGCGCGAACCTGATCAGTTTGTTCTGTTGACAGACATTTTGGGTGACGAAGATCATCATGGCGACATGGACTTCAAGATTTCGGGAACTCAAAACGGAATCACTGGCATTCAGCTGGATCTGAAGATCGATGGAATCAACGAAGAAATCATTCGAGCATCGCTGAAGCAAGCGAAAGAAGCTCGTATTGAGATTCTTCGCAAAATGTTGACTTGCATTCCACGCCCACGCAGCGAAACCAGCCGCTACGCACCCAGACTTCTTCGAACCAAAATTGATTCGGAAAAGATTGGTGCACTGATCGGCCCAGGTGGTAAGAATATCCGCTCCATTCAAGAGGATACCGGAGCAACCATCGACGTGGATGATGAAGGCAATGTAACCGTGGCTTGCTCCGACGCTGAAGGTGCACGCGTTGCACTTTCTCGCGTAGAAGCTTGCACGGCAACTGTTCAAATTGGAAAGATTTACGACGGCACTGTCTCCAGCGTTCGCGATTTCGGAGCCTTCGTAGAAATCCTTCCTGGAAAAGATGGCTTGTGTCACATCAGTGAACTATCCAGCGGATATGTTGCGAGCGTCGATTCGGTTTGCAAAGTCGGTGATACGATGAAGGTAATCGTGATCGATATCGACGACAATGATCGCGTAAAGCTCTCCCGACGCCGAGCACTGGAAGAACTAGGAATTGAAGACGAATTCGCTAGTAACGAGGACGCTGAAGGGGATGATTTGGGCGAAGACGGTGAGCCAAATCCAGACCGTCCGTTCGAAGAAAGAGGGGACCGACCCGAGCGTAGCAGTTCAGGCGGCGGAAGCGGACGGCCACGATCCGACCGAGGCGGAGATCGCGGTGGATTCCGTGGTCGAAGTGGTGGTGGCGGCGGCGGCGGTGGACGCAGCGGTGGCGGCGGACGCAGCGGCGGCGGTGGTCGCAGTGGCGGTGGCGGCGGACGTAGCGGCGGCGGCGATCGTCGCTAAACTTCTGAGCTAAGCCTTTCAAAATCCTATGAATCGGAGCGAATTCGAACCTCGAATTTGCTCCGATTTTTTTATCGGCAAGGTCAACGTTGCCAAGACTAGCAATCAGATGGCCGTTTTGTTGGGGCCGTCCTACCGATATGCGGCCTTTCTTGCGATATAGGATTGAAAATTCGGTCGGTTCGCTTCCGGAAAAAATCGAAAACAGAATATTTGACCACTTTTTCAAATTTGTTTGAAATCCAGAGTTATCTTCGCAACCCAGTCAAAATCGCGTCCTCAGGGTAACGGATTTGACGTCTATCACGATTTTCCATCACAAAGCATGGTTGCGTTTCGAACCAGCCTATCCTTGGATGCGACGGTTCCTGACGAGTTTAACGAGAATGCTGTGTAAAGTAGGGGAACTATTAGAGTTACAATTGCATCCCAAAGGGACGTTTTGTTGACACGCATCGCGGTCGAATTACGATGGAAACGGCTTTGTGAGTCCCTGCAAAAAATATACTAACGTTGTATTTGCAGGAATGAATGGATTTCGAGAGCCTCATTTAATCACCTTTCTTCAATTGCTGGGTAAGTCATGACAAAGGTTCGCACGTTCGGCGCTAGGTCTAAGAAAATCAAGCCAACTGCTAAAGGCGTTGCAGCCAAACGAAGGTTAGTTCTAGAGTCGCTCGAAGATCGTAGGTTGATGGCAACCGACATCAATGGGCTGTACTACCCCCCAATCGGCCGGGCAACTGCCTACCTCCCTGCTACGATCTCGGCTGCACAGTATGCACAGCGATCGATTCAACAATATGGTGACCCACTGAACGGTGGCGGTGGACGATCCGGTCCGAGCGGAGAAGATAATGCTCCTTTCTCGACGGGCGAAATCGAGCCGAACAACGTCCGAAACCAGGCTCAGGTTTTGCCGTTGGGCACACTGCCGACTCAAAACAACGTGGTGATCGTGTCTGGCCAAACGTTTAACAACGTCGCCAATAACATTTATGACGAAGACTATTTCGCAGTCGACCTTCGTGCGGGTGACATTCTTGACATCGGGCTGAACTCCGGTGTGGCTGGGACTTGGGACCTTGCCTTGCTGGATGCATCCGGTAGCGAAGTAATGGGCTCCACGGGCAATGCATCTACATTGTATTACCCACCCAATTCTCCTTTGGTTGACACAACATCGGAAGCCGCTCTAGCGGTTACAATCACATCCACAGGACGTTATTTCATCCGAGTTTCTGATGGAAACAACGCATATTCGATGCGATTGAGAGCTCAAAGGAACTCCATCGAAAGCGAGCCCATCGGAACCAAGCAGATCTTGTATCTAGATTTTGACGGATCCATTGTGAATCCAGCGGTTTTCGGTGGTCCTGCTTCGACCTCACGAATTCCTTCGTTGATTGAAACCTTGGAGCCTTTTGGGTTTTCGCCAGCAGACGAGAACGACCTGATCAATAAGATCATCGCGAAGGTTAGGGAAGATTTCATTGGCTCGCTTCCTGCCACGGGCGGTAACGGCTACTTTGGACTAGACGGCCGAGCAGGTGCGTTTGATATCGATATCCGAAACAGTCGAGACCATGCGGATCCATGGGGACAGCCTAATGTTTCGCGAGTGTTGGTAGGTGGTTCTGTTTTAGAGTTCCCCATCGCGACAATTGGGATTGCTCAGAGCGTTGACGTTGGGAACTTTGACCGTCGCGAAACGGCAGTGGTCATGCCTGCCGAAATCTTCTTGCCTCTAGATACAGATCCCTTGATCCTAGCTGCAAATGACGCACGGTTTATTCCGCGGTCCGCGACCTCTACGTTGAGCGATTTGGTTTCCACGGCTTTGGCACTGATCATTTCGCACGAGGCAGGTCACTTCTTTGGAGCGAAGCATCAAGATTCAAGCAACCTAAATCGCCAAACAATGGATTCGGGTTCGGGGCCATTTTCGCAAACACTTTACAGTGTTGGGCCAGACGGCATTTTCGGCACCCAAGATGACGTTGACATCGATTTTGGTCGCGACCGTTATTCCCGTGTCGAACCATACACTGGATTCGTGAATCACGCAGGAACGATGGCCTTCAATCTGGCTACGGGAACAGTTGGTGCGACAGTAACGGGGGTCAATTTCAATGACGTTAACCGAAACGGACGCCAAGATAGCAATGACGTCGGGTTATCGGGCTGGACTATTTACGCTGACATCAACGGCAACGCGGTTTTCGACTCGGGCGATACTTCGACCGTAACAGGTGCGAATGGAAGTTACAGCCTTCGCGTACCAGCCGGAAGCTTTAACATTCGAAGCGTTCTGCAAACCGGTTGGGTGTCTACCGCTCCTGTCAATGGGTTTACACGAGTTACGTTAGCCGCGGGCCAAACGGCGACTGCGAACTTTGGTGCGAATCGCCCGACCAATACGGCAACTGGCTTCAAATGGAATGACTTGAACGGCGACGGTGTACGCGACAATGGCGAACCGACATTGGCGGGTGTTTACATTTACCTTGACTTGGATGGTGACGATCGGCCCGATCTTGGCGAGCCATCCAGCGTCACTGGGGCAGACGGGGCTTATCGGCTGACACCTCCTTCCGCCGGTGTTTACGCAATCCGTGAAGTTGTCGATCCTGGCTTTGTA
>CAITIF010000023.1 GCA_903892365.1 uncultured Pirellula sp.
GTAAAAGAACCCGCAACGTGCCCGAACAGCTCGCTTTCGAGCAATGTATCCGGCAACGCGCCGCAAGCTACCTCCACAAACGGCGCCTTACGTCGCATCGACTTTTTGTGAATGGCTCGAGCGATCATGCTCTTGCCCGTTCCGTTTTCACCTGTGATCAAAATGGTTGCTCGGGAGTCCGCGACACTCTCGATCACGTCGAAGATTTTCAGCATGCGAAGGTCATGGCTGACGATACTCTCAAGCCCAAAACGCTTATCGAGCGTTTCCTTGAGCTGTTTGTTTTCTTCCGCAATTTTGCGTTGGCTTAGTGCCCTTTGGATGGCGGTGTTTAGCTCGTCATCAATGATGGGTTTGGTAAGAAGATCGAATGCGCCGGCCGCAATGGATTCACGTGCTGCATCAGGACCTGCGTAACCTGTCATCATCAGAACAGGAATGTCGGGATTGTGCTTTTTGACTTTGCGAAGCAAGCTAATCCCATCCCCCTGGTCGAACCGAACATCGCACAAAAACAAATCAGGTGAATAGGAGCAGAATTTCTTGTTGGCTTCGTCCACTTGGCTTGCCGTCTGAACCTCGTACCCTTCACTAGTAAGCCATTCTTGCATGGACTCGAGAAGCCAACGATCATCGTCGGCGATTAGGAGTCGCGCTTTAATGTCTCGCTTGGGGGTTGTTGCCATGGAGAAGCTAACCTTGATAGAAATCGAACGGGAGGGACCACATCGTGAAGCGAAAAATCCACCTCAGCTGCCTATTGTCAACTTAGGTTGACTTTTCGCATCATGAGCCCTGGAAGCATCGTTTTCCTTCACCGAGGGAGCAAACAAGTGATCGTTGCCATTGAATCATCAACAAAATCGTTAAAATCCCTACCAGACCGTACGCTCCCTGCCGAGCTTGGAATATTCTAGAGCTCAGCCTTTATGTCACTTCATCCTGGAGAATTTGATTTTGTCATCCGCGGTTTGGCAGCGATTGAGAAGATTAGTGAAATCGCCCGAGTACCTGTGGGCGGTTTGGGGGTTTGGCATTTTAGCTGGCCTCATGCTTCCACTTGTTTTGGTGATGGCTGGTTGGTTGATCGAGTTACTCCTTCTGGGCCAGCAAAAGCTGGCTGCAGGAACCGAGGCTAGCATCCCGGATTACCTGTCGCTGGGACAGATCTTTGAATTGCCAACGTCCTTGCTGAATTCTGGTGGCAGCATTCTGCGAGGCGCTTTAGGCTTGATTGTTCTGCTGGCGATGGTTGTTGCCTTCGAGTGTATTGCACTTCTAACGTCGTATCGTGCAGCTCTGCACAGTTCGTTGGATATCGCAGTCGATGTTCAGCGCAAGATTTTCGACAAGTCGGCCATGCTTGCTGTCGAGAAAGGACTCTCGGGGCAACAAGACGCGATTGAGGATATGATTTTTATCCATGTCCCTCAAGTTCGCGAAGCGGTAAGTCAATGGTATCGAGTCTTTCCCCGGCATCCTGTTCAGGCTCTTCTGCTGTTGGTCCTGGCCGCATCGATTCAGCTTTCCATCACCTTGTTGGCATTGCTGGCGGCCATGTTTCTTTGGTTCATGTTTGGGTATCTTGATTCGTTTCGTCGCAAGCGTCGCCCTGTGCTGTACGAACGCGCCCGAGCTTCCAGCGATCAGTTGGCGTATCTGTGCGAGACGGCTCCACTGCTTGCATCGGTTCACGATCAGCAAGGGACACGTCTTAGCTTTGAACGGCAGCTTGAAACCTATCGGCAATCTCAATCACAACTATCGGACGGGGGGATTTGGAAGTCCCCGACCATGCTGTTTTTTGCGACCCTATTGTCCGCATTTCTGTTGATTGTTATTTCCATACGCTTTTTGGATGATGCCAACTATCTTCATTTCGGTGAGCTGTTTACCTTGTTCGCTTCAGTCGCATTAGCCTTATTGGGAATGCAGCGATTCATGCGTGCGTTTCGACGTTACCGTTCTTCGGAAGCAGCAGCTCTTGAATTGGCAAAGTACCTGGAACAGCCAACGCTCAGTCCTCTAGCGTCCGAAACGGCGAAGCATCCTTTTTCGGCAGGGCAAATTCAGCTGGAACATATGACATTGCGCAACAGTTTGGGACAAAAACTTCTGGAGGACATAACCGCCACCATTCGTTCCGGGCAATTGACGGCGATTGTCGCGAGCGAACCAGTGCAGGCCAGTGCTCTCGCTGAACTGATTCTAGGATTCGGACGTCCTGCTAGCGGCCGAATTTTGTTTGATGGGATCGATTCTACGGATTTGGATTCGCAAGGGCTGCGCGACGCGTCCCTTTGGGTTGCTGCGAAAGGGCCTTTGATCCATGGTACTCTCGCAGAGAATTTATGGGCCGGACAAGCGCCCGATGCCACCATGGATCTGATGGTGTTGGCGAAAAAGATGCACGTCGCAGACGCGATCTTAAACCTGCCTGACAATCTGGGTACGTTGGTTAGTCCCACCGAGGATCGGATGCA
>CAITIF010000024.1 GCA_903892365.1 uncultured Pirellula sp.
AGATGTACTGAACTTGCTTTGCGCCTTGCTCAAGCATCCAATCGAGATCGATCATCAGCCCATAAGGCTCCCAATCCCATCTTCCTAAATGCGATTGAAATCGCCGCATCGATGGTAGCTCATCAATAGGACGCTGCGAAAAACAGACCGTTTCCTGTTGGGAGCGTCTCAAGTCTGTTGTTCCGATCAATCGTTGCTGTTCCAGGATGCGAATCAAGGTGCCCAAAGCACTTGGCTTGTCTGTCCAAGGTTGGTGCATGATCTCGTCGTGAAACTGCGATAGAGACTGATCGGGCCAAGGGCCACGTCGAGCCCGAGTGAAATGAATTAGGTATTTGCGATCAGAATTCTTTCGAAGCATTGGAAGGCGGATCAGTAGCTGCGAGGTGCCAGTGGTCCGATTGCGATATTGAGAAATATCTTCAATGATGTCCTCGGGGATGTCCTCGGGGATGTCCTCGGGTTGGATTCCGGGAATCGTGTCGATCGCATCATTCGCATCTGTTTCTGTGCTCGGGCTGGGGATGATCCAACCCACCGCTCCAGCATCGATCAAATGCCGTTGCACTTGCGAAGCGACCGGCTTGCTGCCGTTTGCGGCTTGGATTGTGATATAGGTTGAACCCGGTGGGATCTCTGGGGTTTCAAGTCGTTGATGAAGGAGTGTTTCAATAGCGCCACCCTTCCGTACAGAAAGTGCGAACAAATGATCCGACAAGAAAGCGATCGCCCGATCTTGAATCGATGGTCCAGGCTGAAAAGCTTCAGGCAATTCAGGAATAAAGTGGATTACTCCCAAACAGTGCAACACTTTGTTTTCAACGGTAGCGGCCGAGACGTGGCTGCTTACGTTGCCGTTGCCAACGACAAGCGACATCCAAGCGACTTTCATACGACTGCATGCATGCTGGATGGCGTGATAGTAAGGGGTGTCAGATGCAATCAGCACTACCCATCCTTGCTGATGAGCGAGATGCAGCGATGCCTGCAATGCAGCTTGCCAGTCTTGTTCCGCGAAGCCAAATTTGGATTGCCGAGACGATGTGATACCAAGCAAGCGAAGGTCGTCGAGTCTCTGAACTTCCGACTGAATCAGGAAGGTACCTTTGCCCATCACGTGAACAAGTTGTTGAGCCCAAGGGACGGGAAAATGATCCAAAGTGAGCGGAGGCTTTTGCAATGTATTATCCCCTGCGATCAAAGATCCGCTTGGCTTTTCCATCGGAGCGTGGCAAGGTGCCTGTCAGCACTTCGATAACTTGAAATCGGAGATTCAATTGCACCGAAAGCTTCTCGGAGATGGCGTTTGCAAGCAACTTGCGTTCGGAATCCGTAGCCAAGCTATTCGCTCTTTCAAATTCTAGCACCAGCTCGTCCAACGCGTTGGTTTTGGTGACCGTTAATCGGTAATCCGACACATCGGGAAATGACCGCAAGATTGCATCGATGCTAGACGGGAACACATTCACCCCTCGAACAACAAGCATATCGTCGACGCGTCCTAGAACTCCACCTTCCAGGCGAACGAATCGGCAAGATGGGTTGTCGACTTGAACGGGGCGTACAAGGTCACCTGTTCGATATCGCAAAACAGGGGCGCCAACTCGGCCAAGCGAAGTTATTACCAATTCGAAGATCCCTTCGTCCTCGTGGGAGCGACCTACTGCTGGAATAAATTCGGCAATGAATTCACTTTCGATCACGTGCAAGGCTTTTCCGTCCTTAGAACCAAATCCCCAAGGCCCAATCTCCGTAGCACCAGCATGGTCCATCACTTCAGCACCATACATGCGATGGATTTGATCGCGGATTGCAGGAACGCTTCCGCCCGGCTCGCCTGCCACAAATACCTTTTTTATTGCCGATTTCGAAAGATCGATCCCTCGATCGAGAGCATCTTGAGCAAGATGCATTGCGTAGCTTGGAGTGCTAAAAAGCACCGTCGGTTGTGCCGCCAAAATCATGTCAATCCGAGCGGCCGTCGACATGCCACCACTTGGGATCACCATGCATCCGCGAGACAAGCACGCATCATGTGCACTCCAGAAACCGATGAAAGGGCCGAACGAAAAGGCCATCAAGATTCGGTCCGACGGTTTGATCCCGCAAGCGTCCAGAACGTACTGCCAAGTTTCGATCCACCAATTCCAATCTTGCTGAGTGTCCAAGATGACCATCGGGCGGCCACGCGTTCCGCTGGTACGATGGTAACGGCGGTATGCAGAATTGTTTTGATAAGGTTCGGAGGCAAAAGTGTGATGAACTGCAACACCACTGGGATCCGATCCAAGCCAGTCCGATTTATGCGACATCGGCATGCTGGCCCATTCGCTGAGGGAACTCAGTTGGAGCGAATGGGTGCCAAACTTTTCGCGGTAAAACTGATTCTGAGGTAAGACAGTAGCCAAAAGACGGTTCAGGCTTTTCAGCTGGTATTTTTCCAAATCAGGTCGGGCTAACTCAAGAATCTCCTGACGTCGAGCTCGATTTTGTTCAAGATGTTCCATGACGTAACTTGTTTTCGATTCGAATCAGAGCGAACCGATTTCGTTTTTCTCGATTGAAATTCGTTTTAGCTCGACGAGAGGCACCGCTTCCTTGGATCGCGAACAACCATTGACGCAACTGGAGCAGCTTGATTTAGGGTTGGATTCGCTTGGTGCCTTTACAAGTCGTAACCAGAATACGATCCAGGAACGCAAAACAAGTGCTGCACAAAGAAGAACGACGAAGATAGCAATTGCGGTTTGAAGACTCATAACCATCATGTCCTTTCTGTCGTTAGCTAAAAACTTTGAATGCGA
>CAITIF010000025.1 GCA_903892365.1 uncultured Pirellula sp.
GGGCAGCCTTCTTCTTGGGAGCAGCCTTCAACTCGGTGTCCGCATCCGATCCGAGTCCCTCCATTTCGGTGGCTCGACGTTGGTCGCGTTCCTTGCGGTCCGCTTTTTTCACTCGCTTGATTTCTTCGACCGAACGGTACAGTGCCGCAACCTCATCGGGCGAAAGAGGTCGATAGCCACCTTCTTGAAGCATGGCCAATTTCAATGGGCCGATTGCGGTACGGCGGAGGGTGACGACACGATGCCCAAGCCTTGCGAGCACGCGACGGATTTCTCGATTCTTGCCTTCGCTTAGAGTGATCTCAATTTCCGTGCAACCCTTTCGGACCTTGCGAATCTTCGCACCATCGACACGTGCGAGCCCTTCGGCAAGATAAATCCCGCGTTGCAGTCGCCGCATTGCGTCCGGTTCGACTTGGCCAGCCACGACGACAAAGTACTGCTTGGGAACACTATGCTTGGGGTGCGCAAGACGCTGAGCAAGCTCGCCATCATTGGTCAGCAATATCAACCCCGTGCTGGACGCATCCAGACGCCCTACAGGGAACAAGCGGTTGTTTCCTGGAATGAGATCGATAACACGAGGGCGACCTTCCGGATCGCGATTCGTACAAAGTACACCTGATGGTTTATTGACAGCAAAATACATGGGTCGGTGACGTCGAAGCGGTTCACCATCAACCGAGATTTTGGCTTTATCGATGTCGACTTTCACACCAACCTGAGTCACCGTTTTGCCGTCGATTTCAACTCGACCGTCCGTGATCAGTTCGTCGACTTGGCGACGCGATCCCAGTCCGGCTGCGGCAAGAAGTTTGTTGATTCGCTGTTCACCAGCAAGTACGGACGAAGATTCAGCACGAGGACGCTTGGCATTGGTCATGGATAGATATCCGAATAAGAAAGTCGAAATGGGCAACGTTGCAATCGCTTGAAGATCGATTGGCAGCGTCTCACGACGCGGCAGACTTGGCTGACCCCTTCCCTTATTGCGGCACGACCACGAATCTCGCTAGGAGATGGTGGCGTTGGTTTCGAAATCGCATACGATGGAAACCTCGGCGGCAAACGAGCCACATTTCCTGTGGAAATGCCAGAGGAAATTACGGTTCGCGGAAGTTGGGAATGGAATGATCAGCTAGCCCAACACTGCAATGTTGCTAAAGTAGTTCAGGTCTGCGATTTTGGGCAGAGCAAAAATGAACACTTTCGTTCAAAAGCACTTCAACAAGCAAAGCAATTCATGCCCACCAGTCGATTTGAGTATCAAGAATACCTTCAGGAGCTTGCGGCCAGGCGCAAAGACAAGTCAAAAAAGACGGAAGTCGATTCTTACCATGCCACGATGAGCGGCAAGGACAAAGATTCGCTGGTCTCGCGATCGCACCGTAGCTTTTGGACCTTGTTTGCCGCTTTTTGGGGGCAATTGAGAGGGTTTCGCGGGCGAATTCTGTTTGGCTTAGCGACCCTTACTCTGTCGACGGTCTTGTCGCTGATTCCGCCGCTCGGGACCAAAATTGCAATCGATTGCGCCTTAACGGTCCCTGTGAAACCGTTGCCGGATTGGATCGCGGCTCAAGTGGGGGAACCATCACCAGGAGCAATCCTGGTTTGGATCGCGGTCATGGTCTCGACGGTGACACTGCTACGGACTTGTGTGCATCTTTGGGGGCGTTGGTCATGCACGCAGGCACTCAATCAAGTTCAAATGTCAATACGCAGCCGCGTGTTCGATCATATGCTCCATATGCCGCTGCACAAAATTCAACAGCTCAAGTCGGGTGGGGCAACGAGTCTTTTGCGCGAAGACGCTGGCGGGATCGCAGAACTGGTGTTCAGCATGTTGTACAACCCTTGGCAGGCGATCGTACAGCTGACGGGAAGTCTTATCATTCTTGTTTTGGTGGATTGGCGACTGCTGGCTGCCGGCTTGCTGTTGCTGCCTGCGGTCTACTTCAGTCATCGTACTTGGATCTACTCCATTCGACCGCTGTATCGCGATGTCAAACAACGTCGACAACGTATCGATTCCAATACAACGGAAACCTTCGGGGGGATTCGAGTGGTCAGAACGTTTGCTCGTCAACGCAATGAAAGCCAACGCTACCTGAAGGGAAGTCACGTTCTGGTTCGGCAACAGCTTTTGGTTTGGTGGCGAACGCGCTTGATCGAGATCGTGTGGGAAGTACTGATTCCGCTCGCATCCACTTTGTTGTTGGTTTACGGAGGTTGGCAGATCCTGCAATCCCAGCTGACC
>CAITIF010000026.1 GCA_903892365.1 uncultured Pirellula sp.
CCGAAAATTGATGTCGCCGCCTTTATGTCGGCTAATCAATTTTAAACAAATCGCGTTAGCGATAAAGGCAAGGAAGCCTGTGGATATCATCGCGGTTCCGAGCGGCTCACTGTCGCCAAGAAATCGGCGTACTGCTTCTAGTAAGACACCAACACCAAGAACGATCTGCAGCGTGCCGCTAACAGTTGCTGCGTGTACGCGGATGATCTCGGCGCGACCAACAGCGTAGAGACTGATTGCGTAGACGCTGGCGTCCGCAAGCATGTCCAATGAATCAGCAATCAATCCTGTGGAACTTGCTAGCAAACCCACTGTGAGTTCGATGCAGAACATCGCCGAATTGATCGCCAGCACTACACGAAGCGTCTTCCTCTGGGCATCGTTTTCGCCTTCTAGTTCACATCCGCAGTCCGTCATCACCACCTCCCTTGATCTCAAGCCGTACTATCGTACATCGTCACGCGCCGCAGTACACAAGGTCTTCCTACTGACTTCAGTGCTCTCGGACTTAATCATCCAAGAGTTCATCCGCACGGGGCGATTACCGGATACGGTGGCATGCCTAGGTAATTGTGACCTGGATTGCCCTCGGGCAGATCGTCAGGGTAGTGATAACCTGGTGGCAAGTGATAGGGATGATCTGGTGGGAGCCGATGTTGGACAATGGCGGCGGTGCTTCAATATCGAGCTATCGGATCACCGTGTTGGAACGCGATCTTCTTTGCAGGGCAAAGGCGACATTGCTGAATTTGCTTGGTCGCGAGGAAGTCACGGACTTCTTGTTCTGCTGCCGTTGGCGGACAGGCTTGGTAGTCGCGGAAGAGTTGCCACGCGGATTCGTCAGCGAGGTTCAGCTTGCGGGACATGATTGCATGGTATGCGAGCGCGGGGCATTTCCACAAGCATTGCTTATAGAGCTGGGTGCAGGTGCGCTGGAGGCAGATTTTCCAGGCGGCTCTCGGGTCGCTGCTGAACGGCATCGGCTTGCCATCCACCATGCGGTACTGCTGACGCCAGCCACGATGGGATTTGCGAATGTTGATTTGCAGATCAGGATAGCTGGCTCGCCACTCGCGGATCTTCTGGCAGACGACGCGAAATCGCTTCATGTACTCCGGCGCACGTCCATGTTGGGAGACGTCCATACGGAAGCGGTTGCCGATCAGAACGCGGGGCAGGTCGGGATGACGATCCAGGAAGAATCCGTTAGTGACGAACAGTCCTTCGGCGTTTGGGAACGACTGTCTTGCAAGCTCGATGATTGAAATCAACTCTGGGTTGAGTGTTGGTTCGCCCCCGAGAACTGCGATCCGTTTGGGCGCTAGCCGGCCCTTCCATGCATCGAAGTCCGCGCGAGCCTCTTCGAGACTAACGATTCCGCCAGCATGAAAGTTGGAATAATGCGAGCACTGCGCACAATAAAGATTGCACGCATGTGCTGCATGGAACTCGAGATTGGGTAACTCGATCATCAACATCCTTCCGAATCACTCGAACCAGCTTCATCACCTGAGCCTTCGCTGCCTGCGTCGCCACTTCCGCCTTGTGGTTTAGGTGGTTTCACGTCGTGGCCTGGATGCCCTGGTGGCAAGTTGTCTGGCCAGTGGTAGCCAGGAGGCAGATGGTATGGATGATGCGGAGGTAGCCGCGGCCAGATGATGTTGGGCAGGGGTGGTGGAACCAACACTTCGATCGGCGGCTCGGGCACCGGAGGCCATACCCAGTCTTCTGGCCACCAATCGGGCCGGGGCTCCGAGCTAGAACCCGGTGGATCTGGCGGTGGAACGTACGGTAGCGGTTCACCTGGCGGATCAAACGGCGGTGGGGGCCAACCCGGTGGCCGCTCTCCGTTGGGACCAAATGGTCCATGGTTCGTGGTGGTCATAAACACTCCTTCAAGAAGTTGGGGAAACGAAAGAAACAGAAATCAGCGCCAGAGAACCTTGCGTAGGTTGTGCTTACGCAAGGCTTGTTTCAGGAAGACGGGGCGATGTCGC
>CAITIF010000027.1 GCA_903892365.1 uncultured Pirellula sp.
CCATATTCTACACCGCCTCGGATTCCACCTCCTGCCATCCACATGGTAAAGCATTTGGGATGATGGTCGCGCCCGTAGTTGTCCTTGGTGAGTCCGCCTTGGCAATAGACCGTTCGTCCAAATTCGCCTCCCCAAACGACAAGTGTAGAATCGAGCAGGCCCTTTTGCTTGAGATCTTGAATCAGGGCGCTGCAAGCTTGGTCGACGTCACGGCATTGGGCTGGCAGATCGTTGGCAATGTTCCCGTGTTGGTCCCATCCGCGATGCAGAATTTGGACGACTCGGACGCCCCGTTCCACCATCCTTCGGGCTAAGATCGCGCTCGCTGCGAATGTACCGGGGACACTGGCTTCTGGGCCGTACATTTCCAGAACGTTGTTTGGCTCTTCGGTCAAGCTCACGAGTTCCGGAACGCTGGTTTGCATCCGAAATGCCATTTCGTACTGGGCAATTCTGGTTTGGATTTCTGGGTCGTGAAGTTGGGCGAAGCGTTCCTGATTCATTTTATCCAGAGCGTCCAACATGGCTCGTCGATCGGCCGAGGACACACCGTCGGGGTTCGGAAGATACAGCACGGGATCGCCCCCAGTTCGAAGCGCCACGCCGGCATATCGTGTGGGTAGGTAGCCGCTGGACCACATTCGAGTAAACAATGCTTGGGCGGGAGCCTTGGCTGACCAGGTGGGGGTCATGACGACGAAGGCCGGAAGGTTATCGCTTTCGCTACCCAAGCCATATGCCAACCAAGAACCTAAACTTGCTTTACCAGGCACCTCGTTTCCTGTCATGACGAAGGTGCATGCAGGATCATGGTTGATGGCGTTCGTGTGAACCGACTTGATGACAGCAAGTTCGTCAACAACTTTCGCAGTTTGCGGTAAAAGTTCGCTAACCCAACGGCCACACGATCCGTGCTGGTTGAATTGAAACTTACTTGGAGCGACCGGAAGTCTGGCTTGCCCGCTGGTCATGGTGGTGATCCGCTGGCCTTGGCGGATGGAGTCGGGAAGATCCTTGTCGAACTGGTCCTTCAAGCTTGCCTTGTAATCCCATGTATCGATCTGGGACGGGCCGCCATTCATATGCAGATAGATAATGGACTTCGCTTTGGGGGCGAAATGCGGAAGTCCAGGCAACGGTGGATGAACTCGCACCGAGGATGCGTTGGCCTTCGCTAAAGCGGATCCAGCAGAACCAAAGCTACCCGCCAAGGACGCCAATGCGACTCCACCCATTCGGATTCCGGAGTTTCCGAAAAACTGGCGGCGCGTCTGTAACAATTGGTGTTCGAAAAACGGGTCGCGCACGGAAATCTCGGTCGGGGAGGAGGGAAGAATTAGCTTGTCCGATGAATGTACCGAATGCTATTGAAAATGTTCGGCTTCCAGCTGGTAATAAACACCCTTGAGGCCTTCAATCGGTTTCAGATTCGGGGTCACATCCAAAACGCCTGCCATCGAAAACTGTCGAAATGATTTGGAGGCAAATTTGTCCGCCACCAACCGCACTTCGATCATGTGAGTCAGGGGTGGTTGCGTGCCGAAACAGCAAGTCCCAAGGTCAGGAACAAGCACAAAGGTCTTGGCTGAACTACTGGAGATGGAAGTGGGATGGATGTAGCCTTTCAAGAAGACCTTTTTGCCATTGAGTGCAATTGCTTGTTCGGTCGGAACATCCGGGGCGCCTGTTGGGCTGGTCAGCCAGGAAAATTGGATACGTTCATAACCCTCTGGTACTTCCGTGTAATAGATGTAGGTATGTCGGATGGGAGCGGCCACGCACATCAAACCACCTAAAAAGAGCCCCAGGCTGGCCGGGACCTTGCCCATCAATTCGGTGGGATATTTTTGGAAAGAACGAAATGCCAACAGCGAGAAGATCAGGCCGCAAGCGGGAAGAAACAGCAGCATGGGGCTCACCCAAGCCAGGAGCCCGAACAGCCCAAAAACAAGTCCCAAAACCGCCGCCCGGCTCATCGAGCGATAATCTAGTTCCGTTTCGTCTTGGACAATCGATTCCGAACCGATTTGGGATTCAAGAGTAACTTGTGTCATTTCGCTTTGTGGGGACGGTTAGAAGCTTACGGGGGCTATTTGCGATACACAGCCAGCGCGTATCGTAGGGATAAACTACCGCTGGTTGCCATGGTCCACATGACAAGCACCATGGTAATCGAAGACAACGACAATACGACCATTGGGAGCCACGGGTTCACCACTCCGGAAGACTCCAGCGCGGCACCATCGATCCATCCGTTATCGCAGACAACCATGGTCCCAGCTGAAAATCGGTTGTCGTCCGGTTGGCTGACGGTGGCAATAGGTGCGTCACCCAAATAAGCAATTCTCGTTTCGCGACGCAAGCGTTCCATCACAAGTGCTCGCTCTTTCTTTGGTTTGACTGGAACGTAGGATGTTTCCCCTTTTTTGGCGGGAGCTGGGGTTGGGATAGGGAAGAAGGTTTTGGCGCGTTTCACAGCTGCCGGGTCGATTTCCTCCAGCTTTTTGAGCTTCTCTTGAGCTTCAGGCAATGGGCATGCCCTGACGTAATTGACGACGGGCATTCGAACCCAATTGTTTTCATCGGTCGCGTTTTCAAAGAGAGCACACAGCTTGTCCAGTTGCGACCAATCTCCCCAACGAGCCAGATCGGGAATGACCAAATCTGCCAAATCTGGTCGCTCGAGCAGGCTATGCATTGCTTTGGTGATCGATTCTTTTGGTATTGATACACCTTCAGTTCCAAGCACTCGAAGGGCGGTTACAGCGGAATAGATCTCCGCATACTGAGTCTTGTTGTTACGAAAGAAACGCTCTTCGATCAGCGGTAAGCCGCTTTCGCCCCGCAGGGCCAGAAACGCGGCGATCAAGGCATCCAAACCTGCGCGATCGTCGGGGTTGCTGCTGGTGATCATGGTTTCGAATAGTTCAGCATCCTCGTCTTTGCCGCAGATACCGAGCATCGTGAAGTAAAGTCGTTTTCGGTCAGGCGATCGGGATGTGTCTTGAACCCAGGCCAATAGCTGTTCGCGATTCATACGATCCTTGAGCTTGACCACATCCGAGTAAGGGGCCAATGCAAATTCGTCGTAACAGTCACGAGCGAGCAAGGAATCGGGGTGCTCGAAATACTGCTGGTAGAAATCGAGCCGATCGACCGGGTCCTCCGGCAGCGACTTGATTTTGACAATGTACTCTTCCGCCTCTTCCGAAAGGGGCAATGGAGAGGACCATACCAATTCCTTGGGATCGACCCCCATCAGAAGAAATCGTTTGTTGGATTTGCCCGGCCCAAAGTAGGTTGCCTGGATCGCTTGGTCCGGCTTGAGCAAGGTATCGCCCGAGAGGATTTTGTTGATTTGGAAAGAGGCCAATCCATCGATGTCGGCTCGATCGTCGGAAATCAGCTTGCCGATCGCAACCACGTCCATGGTCTGGATTTCTTGCCGCAATGTTTGCGATGCCGCCGTGCAAAACGGGCAATATGCGTGTTCGGCACGTCCAACAGCCGCAAAGCTGGTCAGCAGGGCTGCGGCTGCAATGGCAGTCGATGGAAGACGCATCGCAGCGTTTCTTACTACATTCCGAACAATCGTTAATCCAGGCACAAATCGTTTCATCATTATCAAACCAACCTCGAGAGAATTCCTAAAGTCTTCTCAGACATCACTCAGCCCCCTAATGTACGTCATTTCCCTGCCACCGGACCAGTCTGCTGCAGAGATTTTTCCAGATCATTTGAGCCGACGTCCGTTATCACCGACTGTTAAAATACTGGGAATTGGCTACAGTTCGTGGTATTCGAGTTTGTTGATTATTCTTCTAGTTGCTGGCAAAAATGCAGTTACCCATCCTGAATGTCCTGTCACCCGACCTGCCTTCGGCCGCCTCGAGCGATGACTCGGTTGAAAAAATGTCCTGTGGAAGTGCTGCTCCCACGTTCGAGCCTAGCCGGCGTCTACCTGCTTGGCTAAAGCGAGAAGTCCCCAAGGGGAATGCGAACCACTTCACTTCCGGATTGCTTTCCGAGCTCAAACTGGAAACCGTTTGTGAAAATGCCAAGTGCCCCAACCGCATGGAGTGTTATTCGCAAAAAACCGCGACCTTCATGATCCTTGGCAACGTCTGCACTCGGCCCTGTGGATTCTGCGCGGTATCCCGTGGAAAGCCGGAAGCATTGGAGATGGATGAACCAGACCGCGTTGCAGAGGCGGCTCTTCGGCTTGGCCTGAAGCATGTTGTGATCACGTCGGTTACGCGAGATGACTTACCGGATGGTGGCGGCGAACATTTCTATCAATGTGTAATCGCAGTTCGGCAGAAAACTGGGGCGGCAGTTGAAGTACTGACGCCGGACTTTATTCGGCACAAGCATGGATTGGATCGCGTGATTGATTCGGCTCCAGAAGTCTTCAATCACAACATGGAAACCGTCCCAAGACTGTACCGCAAAGTGCGCGGTCCCAAGAGCGAGTACCGATGGACTCTGGAACTGCTCAAGCATGTCAAGGATCGCAATCCAGCCATCAAAACGAAATCGGGTCTAATGCTGGGTCTAGGGGAAACACGAGATGAACTGCTCGAGTGCTTGGCCGACCTGCGCACGTACGATTGCGACTTCTTGACCCTCGGCCAATATCTGCAGCCCGGCCCCAAGTACTTACCGGTCGTTCGGTATGTTCCACCGGATGAATTCGAAGAACTGCGGCTTATCGCAAAATCGATGGGCTTCAAGAAAGTTGCCTCAGGACCTTTCGTCCGAAGCTCCTACCACGCACGCGAAATGGCCGACTAACCGGTCGCGTCCTCTGGCGATGAGGAGTTTCCTGCCTCCAGTTTCCTACTGAACGAACGAAGACAAATCGATGCTATCCCTGTCGATGCTTGGAAACTTGGTGAGTGTGGATACATCGGATGGCATCAAGCTCCATGGATTCTTGGCACGAGCCCAAAGTGCGAGCCCTCAAAGCGATGGACAGGTTTGGATCATCGTGCACGGCGTCAACGGGAACTACTACAGTTCGTCCCTGCTTGCCGAGATTTCAGAAGCTTTGCACCAAACGGGACAAAGCATCCTTTTGATCAACACGCGAGGGCACGACATGGTCAGCTTCAATACGGGGGCTAATCCCTGTCGAGTTGGCTCCCAGATCGAAAGCCTTCAGTCTTGTCCGCTTGACTTTCAAGCTTGGTACAAATTTTGTCTGGAGCAAGGGTTACCGTATGTCTCCGTCGTTGGGCATAGCTTAGGAGCGTTAAAGTCTTGTCTTTGGGCCAAATCCTCCGAAGGCAAAATCGATCGGCTCGCACTGGTGTCACCCCCCAGGCTTAACACGAACTTGCTGCTTGCAGACCCCGTGCGAGGCCAAGTCTTTCGCGAACATCTTCAAGATGCCGTCGAGCTATGCGCTTCCGGATCGCCCGACCGAGTTATGAAAGTGCGGTTTCCATTACCGATGTGGATCTGCGCCTCGACTTATGTCGACAAGTACGGAAGCGGAGATGCCTATGACTACTTGCAACTGATGCAGCGGATTGAAGTACCTTGTTTGTGGACATTTGGCGAGCAGGA
>CAITIF010000028.1 GCA_903892365.1 uncultured Pirellula sp.
AGTTGTATGTTTCCCTTGCCAGGGAAAACTCCCCGCAACTTCTGCTATCTACGATTCCTGTAAGTTGGGGCGATGAGAAGTTGGAGGGGGAAGCCGTTACCATTCAGCCAAAAGCGTCGGAATGGTTGCTCTCGGACAATGAAGCCATTCAATTGCTGGGGGCTAGTTGGCTGCTTTCGAGTGCCCAACGTCCGCTGGCGATCGAGACTTTAACAGGTCTTTCCAAGTCGAAAACGCCCTGGATTGCCAGTTATGCTCGATCCCAATTGTGGCGAATTGCACCTCCCGCCGAAATCCGATCCACTCTTTTGCCAAAGTGGATCGTAGAACGAGATCGAATTCCGTTTGCGATGCAAGCAGGCCCCAGCACGTTGCTTGCGCATCGCATGGCTCAGGCAGGTGAACCGATGTTGGCAGCAAGTGAATGGCTTCGCATTGCAACGCTGCATTCCGATCGATACCATTTTGCAAATCGTGCATGGCCCAAAGCGATTGAATCGCTTGATTTGCTTGGCAAGAAAGAAGATGCCGCGAGAGCCAGGAAACTGCACGAGCAATTTGTTGGCAACAAAAAGCCTCAAGACTCAAAGAAGTAGATTGCGACGATCAAAATGGTTATTTTTAGCGGATCTACAACACCTCCTCTTCTGCACCTGCCTGTTGAGTGGTTCCTTTTTGCGGCTGCGGAAACCAACGCCGCTGCTGACGATACCTTCTTGTCGATCGTTTTTAGCGGCGGTGTGATGGGAATTGGCATCATGGTGTCGCTGATCATCCTGTCCGTCATTGCGATGTACTTGGTGATCGAACAAGCGTTCGCTTTACGGAAAAAAGAACTTGTTCCAGCAGATCTCGTCGAAGAAGTGCGTTCCTTGCTCAACCAAGGTAAGCTGAAGGATGCGGACCAAAAGTGTCGAGAACGCCCTTGCCCGCTTTCTTTCGTACTAGTCAGTGGCATTGCCGAAATTGAATTCGGTTGGCCCGCTGTCGAAAAGGCATTGGAGGATTCGACTGCAGAGCAAGCGGCTCGTCTTTATCGAAAACTAGAATATCTGTCGGTGATTGGTAACATTGCACCGATGCTGGGCTTGCTTGGGACAGTCGCCGGTATGATTTTGGCATTTCGAGAAGTGGCATTATCCCAGGGAACAGCTGGTGCTGGTGATCTCGCGGCTGGTATTTATTCTGCCTTGGTTACGACGGTCGCAGGGTTGGTCATTGCCATTCCTTCGCTTGGGGCTTTTGCTGTTTTTCGCAATTCGATTGACGAGATCATTTCCGACACGGCTTATTCTGCACAGCACGTATTTAGTTCTGTCCGACGCCGAATTCCCGGTTCAACGCCTGTTGTCCGCCCAAGCGTGCCTCCCCCGCGAGCCAACTGAGCTTTGTGAGATGCACCCGCGGCGGCTCAACCGATTTTACAGACTGTAATCGACTTCAATCTGGTTGCAAATCTCAGGCACCCCTTCGATCCCTCGGAGCGATTCTTGCACCATTTGCTTTTGGTAAAACGAATCGACTTTTCCGCGAAGGATGATCTTACCGGGCAAGCTTTCTAAAAACACATTGCGTCGTACCCCGTGAGGGTTTTGCTTGATGGCGCAATCGATTCGGTGCAGAAGTGGTGCCGCCTGCATTTGCAAATTCCTTCAAGATGAAAAATCGAACGAGAGAAAAACCGAATTTGGCAGAGATCTTCGATCAAGGTGTCGTGGTTGGCTTGAATCCATCGTTCTGGATGACAGGAGCGTAGCGACAATCTGCTTCGTGGTAAAACTTTCCACATGAATCGCGTTTTCACGGCCTCTCCTGGATTGGAACATGAGAAATGGCAGAAAATCCGTCAGCAAATTGGCGAATGTACCGCCCTTGCGGTCTAGTCGATTTCTCCATAGCCCAGCCAAAATGGATCAAGTAATCGGCAGGGTGCAAAAAGAAATAACGTCGTGCAAGCACACGAAGACGTTTCAGTAAGGTACACTGTTGCGTCGCGCTCTCCACCGATTCGCAAGGCAATTTCGCATGTCAATCGAATGGAAGATCGGTGTTTCTTGGGTTGGTTTTGTTCTTCGATTTTGGGAGGTTAGCGTTTCTTTCTAATGCATGCTTGGTTTCCGGATCTGATTACTATTCTCGTTGCGTTGCTCCTAGTCTTTGTAAACGGCTTCTTTGTTGCGGCGGAATTCGCCCTTGTGAAGGTTCGGCTTGGTCGGATCGAACAATTGGTACTCAACAGGAAACTCTTCTCGCGTACTGCTCGATGGTTGGCTCAACGATTGGAACAGTCTCTTTCCGCCTGCCAACTTGGAATCACGATGGCTTCGCTTGCTCTTGGACGCATTGGGGAGCCAGCCTTTGCTCAGTTGGTGGAACCACTGCTTCGAGCGATCCAGATCCAATCCGAACCGGTTATTCACGCCGTTGCATTTGCACTTTCATTCACCTTTGTCACGGCCTTGCACTTAGTCATTGGCGAACAAGCACCCAAGATTTTTGCGATCCGTAAACCGGAGGGCATGCTGCTTGCCTGCGCCGTTCCGTTGCAAATCTTTTTTGTTGCAAGTTACCCCTTGATGCAACTGCTGAATCTGACCACCGCCGCGGTGCTGGGGTTATTAGGAGCTCGTGATTCCAGCAAAGACTCCATCCCTTACACCGAAGAGGAGATTCGAGCACTGCTTCGCGAAGCCCATGTCCATGGCAGCTTGACACGCAGCGAACACAGCTTGATCAATGCCGTGTTCGAATTCGACGACTTGGTGTGCCGACGCATCATGGTCCCTCGAACGGACGTGGACTACGTGGACACCGAAGAGCGAACTGAAACGACTTTGGCAATGATCCATCGCACCAAACATACACGCTATCCCATTTGCATAGGGTCCATGGATCAAGTGCTTGGGGTGTTGCATGTGAAGGATATTTCAGGCGCAACCATCCACGATGGCTATGACTGGAAAGCCATCATGCGTCCACCGAAAAAGGTGCCCGAAAACATGCCCATTAGCAAGCTCTTGCGGCACTTTCAAGGAACACACCAGCACATGGCTTTTGTCGTGGATGAATATGGCATGATCATTGGAATCGTGACCCTGGAGAATGTTCTTGAAAAGATCATTGGCGAGGTTGCTGACGAGTTCGACGAAGAAGCCCCGGAAATCGTGCCCGATGGCCCAGGAAGCTATGTAATCTTGGGCTCCACACAGGTGCAAAGTGTCGAAATGAAACTGGGAATTCAATTCGAGGAGGCAGATGTTGATACAATGTCTGGACTTTTGTTGAATCGGGCCGAGCGGTTGCTAGCAGCTGGTGATATTATAGAATTCCCTGGCGTTACCGCCAAAGTCCTTTCGGTCTCGGACGATCGAGCCACGAAAGTACGAATCACCATCCATTCCCCCCCCGAGTAAATCCTACCGGATATAACCACAGGAGCCTCTCCATGCGTCTATTTTGTTTTCACGCGACTCGCGTTCGGCCTACCTTCCTTTGCTTGATCGCAATCGTTCTCGTTGGCTCGGCCGGCTTTTCCAGCCTCAATAACGCGTCCGCTCAAGAAGCCACCAACGGCAAAAGCTTGTTCGACGGAAAGTCTCTCGCGGGCTGGTCTGGCTCGAAAAGCAATTGGCGAGTCGAAGACGGGGCCATCACAGGTGAGAGCAAAGAATCGGAGCCTCTGCAAAACAATACGTTTCTCGTTTTTGAAAAACCAGTAAAGGACTTTGTGCTAACCTGCGAATTCAAAATATCAGGCGGCAACTCGGGAATTCAATACCGAAGCAAAGTGATGGACAAGGACAAGTTTATCGTCGGTGGCTATCAGGCAGACATCGATTCTCAAATTCGATTCATGGGAATCAACTACGAAGAACGAGGTCGCGGGATTTTGGCAGAGCGCGGTGAAATCGTCAAATTAAGCAAGGACGGCTCCAAAGAAGTTGTTGGCTCCAGCGGCGATG
>CAITIF010000029.1 GCA_903892365.1 uncultured Pirellula sp.
ACATGGCAAGTCAAGATCGAAGAACCCCTGGTGACTACTTACAAGGGAATCGAAGTCTACAAATTGCAACAATGGACTCAAGGGCCAGCGATGCTGCAGACGCTGAATATTCTTGAGAACTTCGATCTCAAGAAGATGGGATACAACTCGACGCAGTATATCCACACCGTTTACCAAGCGATGAATCTGGCGTTCGCCGATCGCGATTTTTATTATGGTGATCCTGGTTTCGCACCCGATGAACCAATGCAAGGATTGCTCTCCAAAGAGTATGCACAAGCAAGAAGTCGCCTGATTGACCCGGCGCGCAACGATCCTAAGATTGGGCCCGGGGATCCTTATCCATTCGAAGGGAAAACCAATCCCTATCTGGACAAGATCAACCAATGGAGCGAGTCCGCCCCGCGCGGGCGACATCCTATTGGAGATCTTGCTGCAGATCGTCGTTTTGAGGAGCAGTTTCAAGCCGGTACTACTTCGGTAGAAGCTGCAGATGAAGAAGGTTGGGTCGTCAGCATTACACCCAGCGGCGGTTGGGTGCCTGCATGCATTGCCGGTTCGACTGGGGTCGGGCTAAGCCAGCGCATGCAGTCCTTTGTGTTGGATCCCAAAGAAAACCCTTTCAACGTCGTGGAACCAGGTAAGCGACCAAGAGTGACCTTAACCCCTAGCTTGGCATTGAAAGACGGGAAACCGTTTCTTGCCTTTGCGAAGCAGGCTGGCGATGAACAAGATCAATTGTTGCTTCAATTCTTTCTGAATATGGTCGAGTTCGATATGACCGTTCAAGAGGCATGCGAAGCGCCCAGTTTCAAAACTACACAAATGCACTCCAGTTTCGGACTGCACGAAAAGAACCCGGGCGGACTGGTGCTCAACGAATTGATGCCTCCCTGGAACCGCAAAGAACTCGGGCGAATGGGCTACAAGATCACCACCCAAGAACGAACGTCTGGCCCCATCAATGCGATATGGTTCGACCGACAGCATGGAACTTTCTGGGGCGGCTCCAGCAACCATGGCGAAGATTACGGAATCGGTTGGTAACGGAATCGGTTGGTAACCGAATTTCAGAATTTATTTGCGAAGACTGTCCGGAATGCTCAGTCTGATTCGTCAATACATGGTTCAGACGGAGCACTGGGCTCCCAAGATTCTTGAATACTACAAAAGGACAATTTGAAAATGGCTAAGTTTTTGCTTATTTACCGAGACGAAGTCGAACCGAAATCGCAACCTTCCCCCGAGGAAATGCAAGGATTTTTGGCGATGTGGGGCGAATGGTTTCAAAAGTTTGGCGGAAAAATTGTGGATGGCGGTGATGCTCTTTTGCCAACCGGCCGAGTGCTCAAGGCTGGCGGGGAAGTCTCCAACGGCCCCTATGTCGAGGCAAAAGAAATGCTTGGCGGATATTCAGTCGTCCAAGCAGAGCACTACGAAGAAGCGGTCGTCATCGCAAAAGAATGCCCCATCTGCAAAGTAGGTGGGATGATCGAGATCAGGGAATTTGCGGGGTACAATTGACCCTAGCGGAACGAACCCTAGCGGCATCATGATTCATCTGGAGTCCATTGAGCATGGTTAGACATGAACGAACCAAGTCAACTTGTTGAACATTTTTTTCGTC
This sequence comes from uncultured Pirellula sp., assembly GCA_903892365.1. GTDB lineage: Bacteria > Planctomycetota > Planctomycetia > Pirellulales > Pirellulaceae > JBKCUI01. The sequence goes on from CAITIF010000029.1 coordinate 1,628, forward strand.
ATCAGTACGGAAGACTTGTTGCCATGTTGACGCGTTCGTTCGGCGTTCGGAATCTTGAGATCATTGAGGATTCCGCTCAAACCGCCATGTCAAAAGCTCTTATCCATTGGAGCAAGACCGGTATTCCTAACGAGCCAAACGCATGGCTCTTTAGGACGGCATCGAATGTGCTGGTCGATCGACTCCGGCGCCAAAAATGGGAGACACCTGTCGACGTTGAGCGTACCGATAGTATCGATCTCGTGTCCAGCCACCATTCGGAACACGATTGCTCCGATGAAGTCGGGGACGAACCGTTGCGATTGCTGTTTCTGTGCTGCCACTCCACGATTCCCGTCGAATCGAGAATTGCGTTCGCGTTGAAGACGATCGGTGGCTTTGGCACGTCGGAGATAGCATCTGCGTTGTTGATATCGAATGCGAACGCAGAAAAGCGAATCACGCGAGCAAAAGAAAAGTTGCGTGAGTTGGGTGAAGAGATCGCTCTTCTCGACTCGCGAATAATGGAAGATCGCATCGATGCAGTCCGTTCGACCATTTACCTTCTTTTTAATGAAGGCTTTGCAGCCTCCAGCGGTCGCGAAAACCTGAGACGGGACGTTTGCGATGAAGCGATACGATTGGCTCGCATGCTGATCCGTTTTTGCAAATTCGAACATGCAACAACTTCGGCACTACTCGCGCTGATGCTTCTGCATTCGTCGCGGTTTGATTCGCGAGTGGACACTCAAGGTGCCATTGTCCTGCTCGAAGATCAAGACCGCAGCAAATGGAATTGGCATGCGATTCGCGAAGCCATGGACGGCATGATGATCGCTACCCAGGGTACTGCACTGTCACGGTATCATATCGAGTCTGCAATTGCATGGGAGCACTGTCGTGTTCCGTCCTTTGAGGAGACAAACTGGGAGAAGATTGTCGAGTACTATCACGTTCTCGATCGTGAATTTCCTGGCCCGATGGTATCACTCAATGCAGCCATATCGCGGGGCTATCGCGACGGACCAGAGGTTGGGCTCAGCGCATTAACAGCGATTGACCCAGGTGCAAGATCCAAATTGCGTCCCTGGTGGGATTGCGCCATGGCAGATGCATATCGCCGCATGGGAAAGACCGCAGAAGCCATCGCGCATTGGCACGACGCGAGGACGCTCGCAAGCAATTCCCAACAGCAAGAACTAATCGATCGTCGCATGGACGCATCAAAGGGGTCAGGCCTCTTTGATGATGGCATATAGCCTCCCGTGAGTTATGGAGCAGCAACAAGCATGGAAAGCGCTGCCACTTGATGATTGTGACTGGGCATTGGCATCAAGGTTTAAAACCTAGGCAGCAGAATTTGAATCAAAGAGGCCTGACCCCTTTGATGGCAGCACTGACCCCTTTGATGGCACGCAAAGAGGTGATGCTCGTGATTTCGTCTCTTTGACTTTGCGAGACATTTGATATCTTAGAGCCTTCTATTTGCCAGCAAGGACTTTAGTTGCTGAATTGCGTTCCAGAATCGCGAAAACATGCCGCTACCAATTGTTATATTACCGACCGCAGAGAAGTGGGATTGCCATCAGTGCGGTATTTGTTGTCGAGGTAGTTTGGTGCCTCTCAGCAATGAGGATGTAGCTCGGTTAAACGAACAGAAATGGGCCGAGCACGCGGACTATGTTGGGACGAAGATTATGGTGCCCAATCCGTCAACCAAAAATCGCTTTCGACTTGCACAACGAAAAGACGGAAGTTGCGTCTTCTTGAAAGCTGATGGGCTCTGCCGAATTCACGCAGAACTTGGCTACGAGGCAAAGCCAACGATTTGCCGGGTCTTTCCGCTACAGTTGATACCCCGTGGGTCAGATGTTGCATTGACCATTCGTCGCGCTTGCCCATCGTCGGCTGCCGACAAAGGACGCTTGGTCAAGGAACATTTACCCTTCATCAAAGACTTCGTTCGCGAAGGCAAGCTGTCCGCGGATGCAGTCGCCCCTCCCCTTTTTAAAGCTGGTGAGACTCGCGATTGGAAAACCGCCTCCTTGGTCTTCAAGACGCTGTCCAGCTTACTACAAGACCTGCGTTACCCTCCGGTCCGTAGAATTGTTCATGCACTACAGTTCACAAGCCTGCTGGAAAAGGCAAAAACACGCGGCATGGATGAACGAAAACTTGCCGAACTGATAACGACTTTGGCCCAAGTGGTTCCAGAAGAATCCAAGCAGTTCTTTTCAGAACGTAGGCCACCCAGTCTCTATGCTCGCCTGGTTTTTCATTCGATTGGTATTGAGTATGCTCGATTGCACCCCAAGTATCGGGCATTGCCAACTTGGAGCCATCGTTTGCAGTTGGCCAAAGCCACATTCCGGCTCGTGCGAGGACGAGGGCCCCTGCCAGACGTGTCACCCGCATTCCCGAAAGCGAGGCTCGAGGATCTCGAACATCCACTGGGGCAGCTTGCACCAGAAATTGACCATCCCCTGGCTCGCTTAATCGAGGCTTCTTCGGAGTCGAACCTTTACGCCTTGGCGGACCGAAGAGGCTGGACGATCCTGGAAAGCATTCGCGGGCTGGTTGCAACCTTTCCCGTGGGGCTGTGGTTGCTGCGATGGGCTTCGCAAGGCCGCGAGCCAACGGTCGACGATATGCTTCAGATTGTGGTTGCGCTCGATCGAGGCCAAGGGTTTGCGGCCCTTACTGGAAAGCTGCATCGTTCGCGACTGCGAATGATGGCTGCCCAGGGGGAACTTGAACGCCTTGTGGTCTGGTATGCCAGATAATTAGCGTCCATGAAATCATGACATCACCGTGCCTCAACTGGTAGCGACGGGATTCCCTTTGCCAGCTGGGTCACTTTTGACGTGAATGCTAGGGCCTATCAACTCGGTGATTTCCTTTTCATCCAGCTCTTCCCGTTCCATCAATGCATCTTTGAGACGTTCGAGTTCTTCACGTCGAACATGCAGCATGTCGGTCGCTCGGCGGTCAGCGGCACGCAACGTATCGCCCACTTCCGCATCGATCGTCTCTTGAGTTCGCTCGCTGAATTGTCGTTGCTGGTGAATTTCACGCCCCAAGAAAGGGTCGCTGTCGGACAGCTTGTACGAAACCGGCCCCAGCTTCAGGCTCATGCCCCAATGGGAAACCATTCGGCGGCCGAGGTTGGTAGCGCGTTCCAAATCATTTTCAGCCCCGACCGATGTTTCGTCGTAAATGATCTTCTCTGCAGCTCGGCCGGCCAGCAGAACGACCAACTGATCGCGAATTTCGCTTTCGCTCATGTTCATTCGATCTTCGTTGGGAAGGATTTGCGTACTTCCTAGCGATTGCCCACGGGGAACAACGGTCACTTTGTGAACGCGCTGAGCTCCAGGTAGGAACCAAGCGGCCAGAGTATGTCCTGCTTCGTGATAAGCGGTTTTCTCTTTCTCGCTGGGCTGCATCACCTCTTCACGTTTCGCACCCATCAGCACCTTGTCGCGAGCATAATCGAAGTCCGACATGCTGACGCGGGTTTTATCATGCCGAGCAGCCCAAAGGGCAGCTTCGT
>CAITIF010000030.1 GCA_903892365.1 uncultured Pirellula sp.
GGTACTGGCCTTAACCCCGATAAACTCCCGAAAAGCAACCAAATTTTCGGTTTTGGGAAGCCCCGACGCATCGGGATTGGCCGCTTGTTCCACGTTCAAGCTGCCATCCTGAGAAGCTTTTAGGCGAGTGATATCGAGAAAAACCACATGGCTGACCTTTTCCTTCTCAACCATCCAGGCAGTGAGGTCTTTGGAAACCTCTTCCCCTGTCGCCTTTTTCATCTCCTCAATACTTCGCTTTTTGTAAAATTCACGAAGCGCTTGTTCAAGCGGGGTCTGCATATAAGTGACCACAGAAGATGCCATGGGCAAACCGATCGCAAGCCCGGCCGCCAACCAAATCGTGCACTTGACTAACGCTCTACGCAGCTCTTCGAGGTGTTCGCCGAAGCTCATCGAGCTTTTCTCGAAGAGATCGTCCGCTTTCTTCAAGCTCAAAGTACTCTTTGTCATTAATTCGATTCCTAAGGCCCAAATCGGAGCGATGCATAAATAAACCAAGGTTCTGCGACGCACAGATCGGTGGTCGCTGCCATGTTATCTCGTTTGATGTAGACTTTGGCTAGTTATCCAGTTTGTTCTTCCTTCTGCTTTTGGCAATCCATGTTTTTACCAGAACAGCCGATTCGTTTTGAACCCATTTTTCGTTCCTACATTTGGGGTGGGGACCGTCTCGCCTCTCAACTAGGGAAAAAACCGCCTGGAAGCGGGATTTGGGCCGAAAGTTGGGAAATTGTTGACCATCGCGAAGGGGAGTCGGTGGTATCCGAAGGGCCGTTAGCAGGCTGGACACTGCGGCAATTGATCGAGTCATTTCCGCTGGAGATTCTTGGCAAGGATGCTCCCAGCGAACGTTTTCCGCTATTGCTGAAGTATCTGGACTGCGAAAGAGTACTCAGCGTTCAAGTTCATCCTAACGACGAATATGGCTCGAAAATGGTTCAGCCGGACCGAGGCAAAACAGAAGCTTGGTACGTGATCGAAGCCGTTCCTGGCGCAAAACTGTATGCCGGACTAAAACCGGGGGTCGACCGTCAATCGTTAGAAAAAGCCGTAGCAGAGGAACGAACCGAGGACTGTCTGCATGTTCTTTATCCCAAACCCGGAGATTGCGTCTATATCCCCGCTGGCACTCTGCACGCCCTAGGTGAAGGACTTCTGGTCGCCGAAATCCAGCAGGCAAGCGACTGCACCTTTCGTCTCTACGATTGGAACCGAGTGGATAAGGACGGCAAACCAAGGCAATTGCACATCGAACAAGCTCTCGAAGTCACCGATTTCGAATCGGGCCCGATTCAGGCCGTGGAAAAGACCGTACCACTACCCAATCGAGCTCGAAGGCTGGTGGAATGCGACAAGTTCGCTCTGGACGAATACGATCGAGCGGGCACCTACGAAATCCAATCCAATCAATGGGCTATTGTGACGGTCCCCAAAGGATCCGCTTCAATCCGTAGCCAACAGGAAACCTTCGAAATGTCCCGAGGCCAATCGCTCCTGGTTCCCGCAGCCTGCAAAGATGCGATCTTAGAAGTGCATGAACAGTCGGTCGTGCTAGTTAGCACGCCTTGAATCCGTTGATCGCACTTACAAATCGTCAGCATCCAACGACAGCGGTTCCATCACTTTCGTGTTGCGTTCCAC
>CAITIF010000031.1 GCA_903892365.1 uncultured Pirellula sp.
GAGAAGCTGATCGGCACCGTGGGAGTTAGCCCAACTGGCTTGGATTTTGAATCTTTGGACGGGCAGAGTGCTTCTCTGTTCTTCCTTTTGGTTTCTCCTCCAGATCGCCCTGGCGATCACCTGAGAGCGCTCGAAAACATTTCGCGACAGCTTCGCGACGAGACATTCTGCCGATTCTTGCGTCAGTCGAAGTCGCCTGACGATATTCTCCAACTTTTGGAAGAAGCTGACGGAAACCAATTCTCCGGCTAGAAACTGTATGACATCGGCGATTCAACTTTGCACTGTAACTGTTCGAAACCCGGAAGGCTTGCACATGCGACCAGCCGACAAACTGGTTCGCGCCGCATCGGGCTTCCAATGCCAAATCGAACTGGAGCGAGGCGGCCAGATCGCAGACTGTAGAAGTATATTGAGCTTGCTGACGCTAGGTGCCACCCAAGGTTGCGAACTGTTGTTGCGTGCTCAAGGTCCAGACGCTGAAAAAGCCATCCAGGCTATCAGCATAATGTTTGATCAGCAGTTCGACGAAGCCAATGTTGAATCGAATACTTAGCGCTGCTGTGAGGATCTCGGAGATCTTCGTAAACCATTTTGTCGTTAACCGCCGCTCGACCGGCTTCCATTTATAGATCGTTTCAGCATGCTGGAATTGCAAGGCATAGCGGTCTCACCAGGTGTCGCGATTGGACAAGCCCTTGTCTTCGATCGCGAAGGGTACCGTATCACACGCTGCTTGGTCGCCGTCGGAGAAGACGAACGCGAGTGGTCGCGACTCGTCGAAGCGGTCCGAAAGGCAGACGAGAAACTGGAATTAAGCCGAGTCTCCGCGACCACCAAGCTGGGTGAAAGATTGGGCGGCATCTTCTCCGCTCAGCAGCAAGTGTTAAGGGATCCACACCTGCAGTCGGAACTGGAAAGTTTGATTCGCAAGAAGACCTATTCGGCCGAGTATGCGGTTAGCGAGGTTTTCACCAAGTACGCAGCCGCCTTTCGTAAATCGACCAGCACTTTCTTGTCGGAACGGGCTGCTGACGTCCGCGATGTCGAGCGTCTACTGCTGGAGTCGTTGACCGACCAGCCCATGGCAACCCTCAAGACGTTGCCGCACGAAGCGATTGTGGTTAGTCACGACTTGACTCCTGGCGAGACGGCCGGTTTTGATCCCGAGAAGGTGCTTGGGATCTGCACCGAAGTTGGTGGGTCGGGAGGTCATACGGCGATTGTTGCTCGAGGTATGGAGATCCCAGCGGTTGTCGGGGTCGGGAACTTCTTGCACAACATTCGCAGCGGTGACGAAGTTATTGTAGACGGCCATCTCGGCCGAATCATCGTCTCGCCCGATGATGCAACGCGCGAGCATTACCAAAAGCGACGTCTCTACCGCGAATCCATTGCAACCAAACTTCAAGAAATTCGCGACTTGCCGGCTTGCACCAGCGATGGGGTGCGGATCGAACTGATGGCAAATGTAGAGTTTCCTAACGAAGCGGCTTCTTGCATCGCACGCGGTGCCGACGGAGTTGGCCTGTACCGAACAGAGTTTCTTTACTTGGGGCACGATCAAGAGCCCACGGAAGAGGAACACTATCAAGCATATGCGCAAGTGGTGCGCGATATGCAAAATCGTCCCGTCGTTATTCGCACACTCGACCTTGGTGCGGACAAAATGGGGATGAAAAAGTTGACCGAACCCGAGAACAATCCGTTCCTAGGGTTGCGTAGTATTCGATTAAGCCTTCGGAATCCAGCGCTATTTCGAGTCCAAGCCCGCGCGATTTTGCGTGCTGCTTGCCTTGGAGATGTGCGTGTGATGTTCCCCATGATCACGACACTGGACGAACTGCGAAGCGCCCGCTTCTTGCTCCGGTCGGTGTCGGAAGATCTTGCCGCTGAAGGTAAACACATCCAATGCCACGTGCAGGTCGGAATGATGGTCGAAGTCCCTGCTGCAGTATTGATGCTGGATCGATTCATTGATGAAATCGATTTCGTCAGTATCGGCACCAACGACTTGACCCAGTATACGCTTGCTGTAGATCGAAGCAACGATTCCGTTGCCGACTTGTATCAAGCATGTGACCCAGCCGTTCTGAGATTAATACAAAGAACACTTCAAGTTGCGTCAGAAAAGAAAAAGTCGACCAGCGTTTGCGGTGAAATGAGCACTAATCCTGCTTACGCATTGCTGCTGGTCGGAATGGGAATACGAACGCTGAGCTTAGCGCCGGCCGCGATTCCAATCCTCAAGAAAGCAATTCGATCGGTCACGATCGGCCAGTGCGAAGCCATGGCTTGGCGAGCGCTCCGCCTTTCGACGGCCCGTGAAGTCGACGCCTTCTTGATGAATCAGTTAGCTGGGCTTGTGCCCGAAATTGTATTACAAGCATAAACATATTCGTTTTCGATTTGCCAAACCTACTGCTCATGAATTACCCATCGCAGCGTTTCAGCAAGCTCGATTACGACCATTGAAAGGAACCAACGTAGCCGATGAAAAAGGAAATGCTCATCAATGTCTCCCAGATGGAGGAATGCCGAATCGCATTGCTGGAGGACGGAGTTCTCGAAGAACTGTACACAGAACGGACCAGTCAGAACAATTGGGTTGGCAACATTTACAAGGGCAAGATTGTCAATATCGAACCCAGCATTCAAGCCGCCTTCGTGGACTTTGGTGTAGGACGCAATGGATTCCTTCACATCAGCGACGTCGAAGCTCAATACTTCCGTCAAGCCGGCTACGACCCAGATGAAATCATGGACGGGAACTATCCCGGTGTCGACGATCGCGATGATGATGCGCCATCGGATCGAAACGATGAAGACGCAGATGAAGAAGAGGAAGATGAATCCGACGAGCCGAAGCGGCGATCAGGACGTGGAAACGATCGGCAAGGCGGACGCCAACGAAGCAATAAACTGAGAAGCGGAAGACCTCGCTTCAAGCCACCGATTCAAGAAATCTTCAAGCGAGGCGACGAAGTCCTCGTTCAAGTGATCAAAGAAGGAATCGGAACCAAGGGACCGACTCTTTCAACGTACATTAGTATCCCCGGCCGATACTTGGTGCTGATGCCGGCACTGGGGCGAGTCGGCGTAAGTCGCAAAATCGAAGATGACGATGTTCGTCGTAAGCTTCGCGCCATGATGCTGGATCTGAGGCTCCCGAAAGGTGTTGGCTTCATCGTAAGAACCGCTGGTTCCGAACGTACTCGGAACGAACTGTCCAGAGACGTGGCCTACTTGCTGCGGCTGTGGAAGGGAATGGTAAAACGCATCAAGAGCACGCCTGCACCCTGCGATGTGTACGAAGAAAGTGACATTCTTATTCGAACTATTCGCGATACCTTCACCGAAGATATCGATTCCGTAGTCATCGATCATCCAGAGGCATTCACGCGGGCCAAAGAATTTGTGGAACTGGTTATGCCGCGCGTGGCTGATCGAATCGAATTGTACGAAGGTCGAGAACCATTGTTCTATCGCTACAAGTTAGAACAAGAAATCAATCGAATCCATCAACGCGTCGTCCCATTACGAGGTGGTGGATCCATCGTGATCGATCAAACCGAAGCTTTGGTCGCTATCGACGTCAATAGCGGGAATTTTCGCGGTGGGGATGAAAATGCAGAAGAGAACGCATTCCACCTGAACATGTCGGCCGCCAAAGAGATTGCTCGGCAGTTGCGTTTACGTGACTTAGGTGGCGTTATCGTCAATGACTTCATCGATATGCGAAAAGAATCGCATCGACGAAAAGTCGAGAAGACGTTGCGCGATGCCATGCTCCGCGATCGTGCTCGTACCAAAATTCTTCGAACCAGCCCATTCGGCCTTGTCGAAATGACTCGGCAGCGGATCCGCCCCAGCTTCAAACGAAGTGTCTACGAAGATTGTCCATGTTGCCGTGGACGCGGTCTGGTCAAGACCGCAGAAAGCATGTCGATTGAAGTTACTCGATTGTTGATGATGGCCTGCCAAATGCCCAAGGCTGCCAAAGTGGTCGTCAAGGTCAATGAAAGCGTCGCATCCTATCTCAATAATCGCAAGCGTCGTGAAATCATCGAGCTTGAAGAAGCATCGAAGGTAAGTGTCCAGATTCTTGGAAGCGATACTCCGTTCCCAGAGCATTTGGAGATGGATTGTCGCGACAGCGAAGGCGGTATGATTCCGCTGCCTTTCTTGAACGATCGAAACTAACGTTTCCGATTCGGTAAATTGCGACCGTCGGGCCCGGCCCGACGAGTCGCATCAGCAAATGTTTCCGATACAGCCTGAGGTCCTGACGTCAGGC